>JBGSKN010000102.1:0-4689 GCA_041741215.1 Erythrobacter sp.
CACGCGCCAGCCGCCGCATGTCGCGCGCCGTCCAGACGAGGCCAGCCAGCAGCGCCAGCGCGGTCAGCAGGTGGAGCGAGAGCTTGAAATGGCTGACATCGGTCATGTCGCCAACCAGCCCGGACTGCACCATCAGCCAGCCGAACAGGCCCTGTAAGCCGCCCAGAGCGAGCAGGCCCAGCATCCGGCCCTTGTAGCCTTGCGGGATCGCGCCCCTGATCCAGAACCAAACCAGCGGCAGCGCGTAAACGAGGCCAATCACCCGCGCGATCAGGCGGTGAACCCATTCCCAGAAATAGATGAACTGGAAATCAGCCAGGGTCATCCCCGCCAGAGCCGCTTCGAGCCGGTATTCGGGGGTCGCCTGATACTTGGCGAATTCGGCCTGCCACGCGGTGTCGGTCAAGGGTGGGAGGATGCCGGTGATGACATTCCATTCGGTGATCGACAGCCCGCTTTCGGTCAGCCGGGTAATCCCGCCGACCAGCACGATCCCGACCACCATCGCGGCGACAAGTTCCAGCCAGCGCGCCAGCGCCAGCGAGCGTGCGCGGGCGTTTGGCTGGGCTGCGAACGGGTTCGATACAGAGGAGAATGTGGCCATGGCGCAGCGGTAAATGTGCCGGGGCGGCGGCTTGTGCAAGCCTGTTCGGTGCAAGCAGGGGTGCGAGATGCGCAACCGGGCCTGCAAAAATCGCTCCTTGCGCAATGTGATAATATAACATAGAGGCAATCGGGAGATGACGCAAAATGCTCTCCCCCCGGCGAATCACACGTCGCTGCGCCGCCGCCTCGATCAGATCGGGATCGGGCTTGCCGGGCTGTGTGTGCTGCATTGCCTGACGACGCTGGTGGTGATTTCATCGCTTGGGCTTGGCGGGCATTTCCTGTTCGATGACAATATTCACCGTGTCGGCCTGGCGCTGGCGCTGGGGGTTGCGGCGGTGGCAATCGGCTGGGGGCTGCTGCGGCACCGGCGGATGTTGCCGTTCGGGCTGGCGGGGGTCGGGCTGGTGTTGATGGGGGCTGCGCTGGTGGTGCCCCACGGCACCGATGAACTGATGTTGACGCTGATGGGCGTGACGCTGGTGTCGATCGGCCACCTGCTCAATCTGCGCGCTGCGCGCTGAGGGAATGCGCAAACTCGCTGTTGCAGCCTTGGCGCAATTGCCTATGTCTCGCGCCATGAACGATCCCAAGACCATCACGCTCAACGGCGATCTGCGCCGCACCCACGCCGCCACGATTGCCGATCTGGTAAGCGAGCTGGAACTTGCGCCTGAAAAGGTTGCGGTTGAGCGTAACGGCGAAATCGTGCCGCGCTCGATGCTGGGCGACGCCCGGCTGGCCGATGGCGACAGGCTGGAAATCGTCCATTTCGTCGGCGGGGGCGATCATGCCGCCGACACCTGGAGCGTTGCCGGGCGCAGCTTCACCTCGCGCCTGATTGTCGGCACGGGCAAATATAAAAGCTTTGAACAGAACGCGGCCGCCGTGGCGGCTTCGGGGGCTGAGATCGTCACCGTGGCGGTGCGGCGCGTGAATGTCAGCGATCCCAAGGCGCCGATGCTGACCGACTTTATCGACCCCAAGAAAATCACCTACCTGCCCAACACCGCCGGGTGCTTTACCGGCGAAGATGCGGTGCGCACGCTACGGTTGGCGCGCGAGGCCGGGGGCTGGGATCTGGTCAAGCTGGAGGTGCTGGGCGAAGCGCGCACGCTCTATCCAAACATGCGCGAGACGCTGAAAGCGACCGAGGTGCTGGCCAGGGAAGGTTTTCTGCCAATGGTTTACTGCGCCGATGATCCGATTGCCGCCAAGCAGTTGGAAAACGCAGGCGCGGTGGCGATCATGCCGCTTGGCGCGCCGATTGGATCGGGGCTGGGCATTCAGAACCGGGTGATGATCCGGCTGATTGTCGAAGGCGCAAATGTGCCGGTGCTGGTCGATGCAGGCGTCGGCACGGCCTCGGATGCGGCGGTGGGGATGGAGCTCGGCTGCGACGGCATCCTGATGAACACCGCGATTGCCGAGGCGAAAGACCCGATCCGCATGGCCCGCGCGATGAGATTGGCGGTGGAGGCCGGGCGCGAAGCCTATCTGGCCGGGCGCATGGCGCGGCGGATGTATGCCGATCCAAGCTCGCCATTGGCGGGGTTGATCTAACTCCACATTCAAGGTTTGCGCTGGAAACGGCTCACGCAGTGAGCCGCAAGGCCGACCGGCCGCCCGCAGCGAAGCGAGGATTTCGCGCGCCGGAGGCGTGCGGACACAAAAACTCACGCAGTGAGCCGCAAGGCCGACCGGCCACCCCTCCGGGCGCGCGGTCGCGCTCGCGGCCCGGCCTTGGGCGGGCCGAATTGTTCCTACCTAACCCTTAATTAACCATGCTGTGCGACAGTTCTCCTTGTCTGAAGGAGACGCCGTGATGATGTCGATAGCCGAGATGCGCGAATTCGCCGGGTTCGGCCCTGCCGAGCAGCGCTATATCAAGCGCAGCCTCGATATCGGCCTCGCCCGCACCGATGCGTTTCGCCGCTGGGGCCGCAGCGAGGCGGAAAACACCGCTATCCGCCGCCAATATGTCGCCTATCAGGATCTTAAGTCGCTGCGTGCGTTGATCCCGCAGGAAGGCACGCCGAACGAGGTCGAACGCTTTCTTGGCAAGCTGGTGCGGATCGCATCCTTCGATCTGGAGCAGGAGCGCCTGGAATGCTTTTCGGCGTTCCGGTTTCTGTATGAACGAATGCTCGGCGCGGCGGTGCGTCCCTATCTGCCGGCGGCCTTCTGCGCCGCGGCCGCGCTGCCATCGATCCGTCCCGAACGCCGCAAGCTGCTGCTGCAATCGCTGTCCGAAGCCGCCGCCACCGCGCCCGGCTGGTCGGAACGCGAACCGGTGTTCCTGCCCGAATATGTGGACGACTTCGAGGCGGCTTAAGTGGTAGAAGTCCGTTGATGGAGACGCCTTCCCCCTATCACCCCCCGGTCAAACGCTCGCTGTCGATTGCGGGGCACAAGACTTCGATCAGCCTCGAACCGCTTTTCTGGGAGATGCTGCGCGCGGCGGCTGCGCGTGAAGGCATAGCCATCGCCGCGCTGGTCGCCCGCATCGATGCCGAACGGATCAAATCGCCCACAACGCCGGGATTGGCGAGTGCGATAAGGGTCTGGGTGGTGGTGAACAGTTAGAATTCGTCATTGCGAGGAGCCGCAGGCGACGCGGCAATCCAGAGCGTTTCGCGCACTGCTCTGGGCTGCTTCGCTATGCTCGCAATGACGAGACAGGATGTCTAATCATCCACCCGTTCAATATCCGCGCCGACCAATTGCAGCTTTTCCTCCAGCCGCTCATAGCCGCGATCAAGGTGATACAGCCGCCGCACGGTGGTTTCTCCCTCGGCGGCGAGTGCGGCGATGACGAGGCTCATCGAGGCGCGCAGGTCAGTCGCCATCACTTCTGCGCCGGTCAGCCGCTCCACGCCTTTGACGATCGCGGTGCGGCCTTCGGTGTTGATGTCCGCCCCCATGCGCGCCAGTTCGGGCACGTGCATGAAGCGGTTTTCGAAGATCGTTTCGGTCAGCACGCTCGTGCCCTCGGCCTTGCAAAGCAGCGCCATCAGCTGTGCCTGCATGTCGGTGGCAAGGCCGGGATAGGGCGCGGTGGTGAGGTTGGTTGCCCTGAGCGCGCCGTTCGCGCGCACGTTCACACCCTTGGCGTCCCAATCGACATCGATGCCGATCGCCTGGAGCGCATGGATCGTCGCCATCATGTCATCGGCCTTGGCGCCTGCCAGCCGCACTTCGCCCCCGGTGATCGCGGCGGCGCAGGCGTAGGAGCCGGCCTCGATCCGGTCAGGCATCACCCGATAGGTCGCGCCGTGCAGCCGTTTTACCCCGTGGATGGTGAGGTTGGAGGTGCCGATCCCCTCGATCTCCGCCCCCATCGCGGCGAGCATATTGCACAGATCGACAATCTCAGGCTCACGCGCGGCGTTGAACAACCGGCTGGTGCCGTTCGCCAGCACGGCGGCCATCAGCGCGTTCTCGGTCGCGCCGACGGATACTACCGGGAAATCGAAATCGCCGCCCGGCATCCCGCCATCGGGCTGGTATGCTTTCACATAACCCTGCGCCAATTCGATATGCGCGCCAAAGGCCGCCAATGCCTTAAGGTGCAGGTCGATCGGGCGATTGCCGATCGCGCAGCCGCCGGGCATCGAGACAGTCGCTTCTCCGCTGCGCGCCAGCATCGGGCCGAGCACCAGGATCGAGGCGCGCATCTTGCGCACCAGATCATAGGGCGCGACGGTCGACGTGATCCTGGTCGCCTCCATGCTCATCACCCGGCCGAAATCTTCGGGGCGGGTGCCCTGGATCGATGTGGTGACACCGAACTGGTTCATCAGGTGCTGAAACCCGTCAATATCCGCCAGCCGCGGCAGGTTGCGCAGCGTCAGCGGCTCTTCGGTCAGCAGCGCGCAGGGTATCAGCGTCAGCGCCGCGTTTTTCGCACCCGAAATCGGGATCGAGCCGGAAAGGCGGTTGCCGCCGCGAATGATGAGTTTGTCCATTCCGCCAGCCTTAGCGAAAAGTGCTTTCGGCGCAACTCGCCGCGCCAACCGGTCAACAGCGATTGACCTTGTGCGGGCAGCACGGCACGGAAGAATCCGGGCGCAAGACTTTCCG
>JBGSKN010000103.1:0-3169 GCA_041741215.1 Erythrobacter sp.
CTGCGGCAGTGGTTGAGGCTGTGCCCTATCGTCCGCTGCCGCCGGGCGGCGCGCATTACCTGATGGAAATTCCGGCACGCGGGGCTGACGGGCGGCGCACCACCGTCAACAGCAACCTGTCTGACGACCAGATGGTCTGGAACTTCCGCTCAGCCTGGAATGTCGCGGCGCTCAATTGCCTTGCGCCCGAATATAACCCGATCCTTGATGGCTACCGCGCCTTTCTGACCCGTAACGTGCGGCCATTGAAGGCAGTCAATGACCGGATCGAGAGCAGCTATACCAAACGTTTCCGCGCGCGCCGCGATGCGATGGTGGCGCGCGATGGCTACACCACGCAGGTCTATAACTTCTTCGCGCTTCCGCCCGCGCGCACCGGGTTCTGCCGCGCCGCGCTCGACGTTGCGAACCGGATGCTGGCCGCGCCGTCAAGCGACCCCGCCAGCTTTGCCCGCGCCAATTTTGAGGTGTTGCTGATGCCGTTTGACCAGTTCTTCAACGAATACGAAGCCTATCAGCAGGCCTCGGCGCAGTGGGACGCCAAATGGGGCGCGCAATACGGCCCCTCGCAGCCCGGATGGGTGGCGGTGCAACAGGCCCGTGCCAGCGGTGCCGCCGTGCCCAGCTTTACCAGTCTGGTCAGCCAGTCGGCCGAGGGGCAGGCCGTGATCGACCCTGCAACCGGCGTCGCGGTGCCGGTGATCCCTGTCACTGAAGGCTTTGTGTCGCAGCCGGTGGTGGAACCGATTGCGGCCCAGCCCGGCGGGCTATCGGGCGAGTAGGGATGCCGCGCTAGCGGCGGCAAAATCGCCGTTGCATGGGTGCGGCCTTCGGGTTAATGCGCGCGCCTGCCTGATCGGGGTATCAGGTGGGCCAAGCTGGAACGGGGCCGTAGCTCAGATGGGAGAGCGCGTCGTTCGCAATGACGAGGTCAGGGGTTCGATCCCCCTCGGCTCCACCAGTTTATAGCCCTTGCCCCTCCGGAGGGAGGGGTAAGGGCTATAAACTGGTTTTCTTGTTTTCGCCCTCAAACGCCCCCGGCCTTCGCCGGGGCAGGCGGACGGACGTCCGCCGCCCGGCGCTTGAGGGCGAAAACAAAAACCGCATGTTGCGCTCGCGGACGCGAGCGCCTAAAACAAAAACGCGCCAAGGTAACGGGAATGCGGTTCAAATCCGCAGCTGTCCCTGCAACTGTAAGCGGTGAGTATCAGGTAGCGCGCCCCTCCAGCAGGGGCAGTCACTGGAGCGGCAACGCTTCCGGGAAGGCGAGCATCGGATATGCTGATCCGTGAGCCAGGAGACCGACCGGGGCGTGTCGCTCTTTGCTTGGCTCAGGGATTGGCCAGGCGCGGAAAAACACTTTCGTTGTGAGCGACATCGTTGGGCCGTGGGGGACAAACCCCTCGCGGCCTTCATGTTGCTGATGACGGGAGAAATCCGTGAAGAATCTGAAATTGTTGTGCGGCGTCGCTGGGGCGGCGTTGGTTTGGGCTGTGCCTGTATGGGCGCAGGATGATGGCTCGCAGGACAGCGGCCCACCGATAGTCATCGCCGATTATTCCACACCGCCTGAAATTCTTGTTTCCGCCAGCCGCGACGGGTCGTTGGGGCGCGAGAGCTTCACCGGCTCGGCCCTCGTCATCTCCGCCGAGCAACTCGAAGCCCGCCAGACCCGCGACATTGCCGATGTGCTACGCGATGTGCCCGGCGTGGCGGTGGCGGGTGTGCCGGGGCAGACCCAGATCCGCCTGCGCGGCAGCGAGGCCAATCACGTGCTGGTGCTGGTCGAAGGGATCGAGGTTTCCGACCCCTTTGGCGGCGAGTTCGACATCGGCACGCTGCAAGCCGAGGTTGGCGCGCGCATCGAAGTGCTGCGGGGTGCACAATCGGCGCTCTATGGCTCGGATGCGATTGGCGGGGTGGTCGCTTATGAAAGCGCCAGCGGGCGCGAAGTGCCGGGGCTGGCTGCGCGGGTCGAAGGCGGCACCCACAACACCGCCAACGGCGCGCTGCGTTATGGCACCAATGGCGATAGCTGGGACGCGGCGCTTTCCGCGACCGTCGTCAGCACGGGGGGGCAGCCCAATGCGCGCGGCGGCACGCGCGATATCGGGCGCGATAGCTACACGCTATCAGGCAAAGGCAGCGTCGCGGTGGCAGAGGGCTTCACCTTGCGCGCTGCGGCCCGCTTCATCCGCACCGAAGGCCAGTTCAACGACAGCGATTTCGATTTCACCAGCCCCAGTTTCGGCATGGTGATCGACAGCCCGGGCACCGGCTATGTCAACGAAGCGGTCTATGCGCTGATCGGCGCGCGGGCCGATGCGCTGGAGGGGCGCTGGACGCATGATCTGTCCGTGCAGATGGCCGAAATCGACCGCGCAACCTTCAGCGCGTTCGGCCCCACATCGGGGAGCGAGGGCGACCGGATCAAGGCGTCCTATGTCACGGCGCTGCGGCTGGGTAACGCGCACAACATCACCCTTGCCGCCGATTACGAACGCGAACGGTTCCGCAATGCCGACCCGTCGGGGTTTGCCTTTACCGGGCGGCGCGCGATCGAAACCGCCGGTCTGGTGGGCGAATATCGCTATGCGGGCAGGGCATTCGATTTTTCGGCGGCGCTGCGCCGCGATCTCAACGACCTGTTCCGCGATGCCACCACATTCCGCGTCGGCGCAGGCTACCGCGTCACTGAAACTACCCGGCTGCGCGCGGTGGCGGGATCGGGCATCAAGAACCCCGGCTTCTTTGAGCTTTACGGCTTCATCGATGGTCGCTTCATCGGCAATGACGCCTTGCGGCCCGAAAAATCGACCGGGTGGGAAGTGGGCCTGGATCAGGATCTGGGCGATGCCGCGCGGCTATCGGTCACATATTTTAACAACGAGCTGGACGGCGAGATTTTCACCACCTTTCCGGCCCCCACCTTCATCGCCACGCCGGCCAATCGCATCACCCAAAGCCAGCAGCGCGGGGCGGAAGTATCGCTTTCCGCCCGGATCACCCCGCAATGGAGCCTTGATGCGGCCTATTCCTACCTTGATGCCGAGGAGGATGGGGTCGAGGAAGTGCGCCGCCCCGAACATATCGCCAGCGCGGCGCTGACGTGGCGCGCGCCGGGGGACGGGGCGTCTGCCACGCTGGTGGTGCGCCGCAATGGTGCCAC
>JBGSKN010000104.1:0-11156 GCA_041741215.1 Erythrobacter sp.
GCACCGGGGCACAATTGCGCCGCCGAAGTGCTGGCCGATCGCGGGCGCTGGGGCCGATTCCAGACCGGGGGCTGAAAGGCCCACAAAACCGGCTTACGGCGCATATCTGCGCATGCTATCGCGTCCGCGAAACGCGAGAGAGGACGAACATGAAACTGGCAGGCAGGCTCGCCATTGCGGCGGTTTTCGGCGCGGCATCGATCGGTGCACAGCCGCTGGCGGCAAAGGATAACGCCGCCGCCGCGGTGCAAGTGCTCGAACTGTCGAAGCAGGCGATCGCACTGCGCTCGGTCCGCGGCGAGGGCAACCAGACGCCTGAGGTCGCCGCGCTCTTGCGCGATGCACTGCTGGCGAGCGGCTGGACGGCAAACGACATCGAGATCGTCCCGGTTGACGATACCGCCTATCTCATCGCCACATGGGCCGGCAGCGATCCCTCGCTCGGCCCGATCGTCATTTCCGCGCATATGGACGTGGTCGAGGCAAAGCCGGAGGATTGGGAGCGTGATCCCTTCACCCCGGTGGTCGAGAACGGCTATCTGTTCGGGCGCGGGGCGAGCGATACCAAGTTCGACGCGGTGCAGGCGATGGTTTCGGTGATCGAGCTGCGGGGGCAGGGCTTCAGGCCCAAGCGCAGCATCGTGATCGCCTATTCGGGCGATGAAGAAACCACCATGATCACCTCGAAGATCATCGCCGAGAGGCTGAAGGGTGCCCGGCTGGTGCTCAACGTCGACGGTAACTCGGGGACGCTCGACGAGAATTCGGGCAAGCCCGCCTATTGGAGCTGGCAGGGCGCCGAGAAGACCTACGGTGATTTCCAGCTGGAGGTAACCAACCCCGGCGGCCACAGCTCGACCCCGCGCGATGACAATGCGATCGCGCAGCTCTCCGCCGTGCTGGCGCGGATCGGCGCCTATCGCTTCACGCCCGAACTGAGCGACATCACCCGCGATTACTTTACCAAGGCGGCGGATTTCGAATCCGAACCGCTGACTTCGGCGGCGATGCGCGCCTTTGCCGCCGATCCGGCAAACAAGGCCGCAATCGCAGTGCTGCGCAACGATCCGGCGATGATCGGCAAGATCGGCACCACCTGCGTTCCGACGATGGTCGAAGGCGGACATGCGATGAACGCATTGCCACAGCGCGCGACCGCGATCGTCAACTGCCGCATCTTTCCCGGCCATCCCAAGGAGGAAATCCGCGCCGAGCTGGAGCGGGTGGCGGCGCAGCCGGGCCTTAAGGTTACCGAGATCAACCCGGAATATGTCGTCGATGCGCCCGCCTCGCCGTTCGACCGCGAGTTTGTCGATGCGGCGACCAAAGCGGTCCACGCGGCGTTCGGCGAAGTTCCGATCATCGCCTCGCAGGCGTCGGGGGCGTCCGATTCGATGTGGTATCGCGCGCTCGGCGTGCCCAGCTATGGTGCCAGCGGCACCTTCAGCAAATCGAGCGACGATTATGCGCACGGGCTCAACGAACGCGTGCCGCTCGGCTTTGTCGGGCAAAGCATCAACTATTACATGACGCTGCTGAAGGGCCTCACCAGCAAGTGAGAGTGCTTGTCCTATCCGCCGCGCCGCTCGCAGGCTCGTCAGTGCAGGGCCGCTCTATATCGAGGCGGGCCCCAGCTGCTTGACGTTGAAACCGGCACGCCGGCGAGCGGCCAGCGCCCGTTTGTGGCAGTTGTCAGGATTACAGTTTCAACGGGCCGTGCTGGATATGTGGCAGCACGTGGCGGGCGAACATGTCGGCTTCCTGGACGTGCGGATAGCCTGACAGGATGAAGGCTTCGATCCCCTCGGCCTGATAGGCGCGCAGCTTGGCCAGCACAGAATCGGGGGTGCCGACGATCGCCGCCCCGCAGCCCGACCGCGCGCGGCCGATCCCGGTCCACAGGCTTTCTTCGACAAACCCGTCACCATCCGCCGCGCTGCGCAGTTCCTGCTGGCGCTGGACGCCGTAGTTTTTGGCATCGAGCGATTTTTCGCGGATTGCCCGGCCCGCGTCATCGTCCAGCTTTGACAGCAGACGGTCGGCATAGGCGCGCGCTTCGTCCTCGGTCTCGCGCACGATCACGTGGGCGCGGTAGCCGAATTTGAGCGTCCGGCCATAGCGTGCGGCGCGCGCCTTCATATCGGCGATGGTGTCGCGCACCTTGTCCATCGTGTCCGGCCACATCAGATAGACATCGCTGGCCTCGGCGGCGCATTCGCGCGCTTCGTGGGAAAGACCGCCGAAATAGAACGGCGGACACTTGCCCGACAATGTGGTGATGCGCGCCGGATCGAGCTTCAGCTGGTAGAACTCGCCCTGAAAATCGAGATGCTCGCCATTCAGCAGCGTGCGCACGATCTTCATGATTTCGGTGCCGCGGCGGTATCGCGGGGCGCTTTCCATCGCCTGTCCCGGCAGGTCTGAGGAGATTATGTTGACGTTCAATCGCCCGCCGGTTCCGGCTGCGTTGGGGCCAAGGATGCGGTCAAGCGTTGCAATCCGGCGCGCCAGCTGCGGCGGCCAGTCTTCGCCCATCCGGGTCGCCCACAAGAGCTTGATACGCTGCACCTGCGTCGCCACGGCAGCGACGAAGATGGTGGTATCAAGGCCCAGCTGATAGCCCGAAGGCAGCAGGATGTTGTCAAACCCGCCCTCTTCAGCGCGCAGCACGATGTTGCGGCAATGCTCCCAGCTTGATTGCAGATATTTGTCGGGCACTCCGAGAAATTCGTAGTCATCATCGCACAGCGCGGAAAACCACGCGATTTCGCATTGTTGTGTCTCAGTCATCACGGAAGCCTCTCTCCACGCGCGGCGACCAGCACCGCATACCAATCCTGCCGCGTCCAGCGCAGTGTCAGCGCCGTGGCACCCTCGGCAATCCGTTCGGGATTTTGCGATCCGATGATCGGGATGATCCCGGCCGGATGTGCCATCAGCCAGCCATAGGCGGCGACCGTGCGCGATACGCCCTGCGCGTCCGCCACCGCATCAAGCGCAGCCGCCACAGCCTTGTCACGCGCGCTTTCGGGCGCAGTCAGCAGCCCCCCGCCCAGCGGCGACCATGCCATCGGGGTGAGGCCCAGCATCATCGCCTGATCCAGCTCGCCGTTTTCAAAGCAGGTGATGCGCAGCGGGCTGATTTCCGGCTGGGTCGAAACCAGCTTGTGGTCGAGGAAGTGATTGAGCGCGGCGGTCTGCGCGCAAGTGAAGTTCGACACGCCCAGGCTGCGCAGCTTGCCCGATGCCACCGCATCATCAAGCACCCGCGCGATCTCTTGCGGGTGGGCAAGAATATCGGGGCGGTGGATCTGCCACAGATCAATGCTTTCCACCTTCAGCCGGGTGAGCGAATCATTGATCGCCTTGCGCAGATAATCCGCGCTCTGATCATAGGGTAGCGGGGGCAGAATCCCGCCCTTGGTGGCGATCACCATGCGGCCCCGAAATCCCGGATCAGCCGCCAGCACTTCGCCCAGCAACGCCTCGGCATCGCCAAACCCGGTGGTCCCATCAAAGCCATAGATATCGGCGGTGTCGAAAAAGTTGATCCCGGCATCAAGCGCGGCGTGCACCAGCCGTGCTGCATCACCCGCTGTGCGCCCGTTTTCAGCGAGCCGCCACATGCCCCAGGCAATCGGCGACACCGCAATGCCGCTTTGGCCGAGCATGCGGGCGGCAGGGGGGAGGGGCAATTCATTCATCGGATGGTCCTTTGGGCGGAGCGACCGAGGCGCGCTCCACCAGAGTGTGGGGCAGGCGGCGATGGTTGATATCCCCGCCGGCAATCAGAATTTCGGTGGCGGTGCGCGCCAATTCGGCCATCGGTTGCCGGATGGTGGTCAGCGGCGGCCAGACCGTGCGGGCAAGCGTGGTATCATCGAACCCGGCAACCGAAAGTTCACCAGGCACGTTGATCGCGCGATCATGCGCCACTGCCAGCACGCCCGCCGCCATGTCATCATTCGATGCAAAGATCGCGGTCGGCCGTTCGGGCAGATCGAGCAATGCGCGCGCGCCCGTCACGCCCGAATCAAAGTCGAACGCGCCGTCCACCACCAGTTGCGGTTCAAACGAGATGCCCACCCGGTCAAGCGCGCGGCGATAGCCGAATAGGCGATCATCCGATGCCATGTGGTTGGCGTGGCCTTTGATAAAGCCGATGCGCCGGTGGCCTGCGTTGATCAGGTGGGTGGTCATGTCATCGGCGGCCTGCGCATCATCCATGAACACCGAACTGGTGAGCGAATGGTTGGTGCCGGGGGAAATGCGCACGAACGGCACGTCCATCGCCTCCAGCGCGCGCAACACCGGATCGCAATCTGTCACGGGGGATGACAGGATGATCCCGTCGACATGGGTTTCGCTGACCAGCCCGCGCACCTGATCGCCCACCCGCGGATCGGCCACGTCCACTGGCTGAGCCAGCAGGCGGATGCCGTTTTCGTGGCACACGTCCCAGCATCCCTTCTGGATCTGGAACATGTAATAGGGGCTGTGATTGTCGTAGATCAGCGCCACCTGGTTGGATTTGGCACCCGACAGGATGCGCGCCGCGACGCTCGGGCGAAATTCCAGATCGGCCATCGCCTGGTCAACCTTTGCGCGCAGGGTATCGCTGACATAGGGATGGCCGTTGAGCACGCGGCTGACGGTTTTCACCGCCACGCCCGCGCGGGCGGCGACATCGCGAATATTGGCGCGGCTCATGCGGCCCGTCCTTCCAGAAGGCTTTCAAACAGGGGCGCAAAGGCGCTTTGGGTGCGGTAGAACACCGGCGGCTGGCCGATCGGCGCGGGGATGGTGTGCCAGCCGGGGGCGTAATCCCGCCCGCTCCACAGATGCCGCCAGCTTGTGCCCGGCAGATAAACCCTGCGCATGTCCGTCCCCGCTTCGATCACTGGTGCCACCATCATGTCGGCCCCATAGAGGAATTGATCCTGTATCGTGAAGGTTTCGCGGTCTTGTGGATAGTGCAGAAACAGCGCGCGCTGGGCGGGCAGGCCGCTGGCCTGCGCTTCTTGCACAAGGTGCGCGACATAGGGCGCAAGGGCGGCGTGGATGCGGCTCCAGCGGACAAACCCGGCGATCAGTCCGGGGGTGCTGTCAATCTGAAGATTATCGCCGGGCCGGTTGCCTTCATGCGTGCGCATCACCGGACTGAATGCGCCCAGTTCATACCAGCGCAGGATCAGTTCTGGCGTGCGCACATTGCCGAACAGGCTGGTATAACCGCCCACGTCGGAATGGCTGAAGGCATTGCCGGCAAGGCCCGATGACAGCGCGGCGGTGATGACCGTGCCGATGCCGTCATGGCGGCTGAAATCGACCGATTGATCGCCCGCCCACAGCAGCGGGCAATGCGCCTGTACCCCGGTGTGACCGGCACGCATGAACCACAGCACATCGCCCGTCCGCCCGCGCGATGCGGCAGCGCGCGCGTTCACCTCGGCCCAGCGCACCGGCCAGCGGTTATGTTCCTGCATCGGATCGCCATCGTGCAGGCGCAGATCGACCGGGAGATATTCGCCAAAATCGGCCATCCACCCATCCAGCCCGAAATCGATCATCCGCTTGCCGATCACCTCTTCGGCGAACCATTCGGCAGCGTTCGGGTTGGTGAAATCGACCACGCCTGCATGGAATTCACCGAAATCGACAAGAAAGGGGGCGTCATTATCAAGCTGGCGCGCGAAAAATCCGTTTGCCGCTGCTTCGGCGTAAAGCGGGCCATCAACCGCCAGATAGGGGTTTACATAGCCCAGAAAGCGGATGCCCCGCGCCTTCAGCGCCGCGATGCGTTCGGGCAGGGCGGGGTATCGTGCCGCGTTCCACTGCCAGTCCCAGAACAGGCGGCGGCCAAAGCTGGTTTCGCGCACGCCGACCCAGTCTTCGCACCACAGGCCCGATATTGCCGCGCCCGCGTCGATCAGGTGTTCCAACCGGTCAAAGCTGCCTGCTCCGTCCTTCAGGCCCACCACCGCGCCGCCCAGCGCCCATGCGGGCAGCGGCTGACGCGGGCCAAAGCGCGCGCCCAGTTGGCGCACCAGATCGGCAGGCTCGCCCGCAAACAGATCGATTGCCACATCGCCCGACCAGACATGCACCCGCAGCCGCCCCGGATGAGTCGCGTCCAGCTCGCAATATTCGGCATTGGCGAGCGACAGCGCCCAGCCTGCCGAACACAGCACCGTTGGTTCAGGGTAATTGGTGGTCCAGTAATCCCCGCTCGCAAACGAGCCATCCTTGCTGGCCTGATCGGTCAGCACCGTGCCCGGTTCGCGCCCGACCCCAGGCTCGCTGGTCCAGATCGGGAATTTGCGGCCATTGAGCGCAAGGTAGCTCATTTGCTCCCCGCCGCCCCACAGGACATCATCCGCGCCGATAGCGAAATCGATGGTGATGCGATCATGCGGGGTCAGCGCCTTGATCGTAAGCCGCCCGTTATCCGGCGCGAACTGCACCGCCACCTGTGCAGTTTCATCCATGCTGGAAAGCACATATCCGCCATCGGCGCCACTTTCAGCCGGGGCGCATTGGGCAAGCGGCGCGGCGGGACGCAGCCTGTCGCTGAGTCGGAAATTGCCGCGCACCATCGCCACCTGCGGATCGCCCGAACCGATTGCGATAGCGGGCGAATCAGGTTCGTGGCTGACAACAGCACGCCCGCTCAGCAACAGGGCGAATCCATCCTGATGTGCAGCCAACTGCGACGCCAACTCGCCAAACTCCCCTCATCCGTGTTTTCTGACACCGCTTGACATACCGCGACAGAAAGCGCAACTCAAGCGTCCAAAGATCGACCGCACGGGCGATGATCTGAAGATCGTCAAATGAGTTGATCAGGTTTGAGGGGAGAGAGATAAGATGTCCACCAACACCCGAATTGCGCTCAAGGCGCTTGCCGTTTCGGCCAGTTCCCTTGCGCTGATGCAAGCCGCGCCGGCGTTGGCGCAGGATGAACCCGAAGCGACCGGCGGCATTGCCGAAATCATCGTCACCGCGCAAAAAGTAGCGGAAAACGTTCAGGATGTTCCGATTGCGATTACGGCGGTTTCGGCCGAGCGGCTGGAGCAGGCGGGCGTAACCTCGATGGAAAACATCGGGTTGATCGTTCCCTCAGTCACGTTCCGCAAGGGCACTACCAGCGCCAATAGCGCAATCGTGATGCGCGGGGTCGGCACGATCACCTTCTCGATTGCAGCCGAACCCAGTGTGTCCACCGTTGTCGATGGCATCGTGCTGTCGCGTTCGGGCCAGGCTTTCATCGATCTGGTCGATATCGAACGGCTCGAAGTGCTGCGCGGCCCGCAGGGCACATTGTTCGGCAAGAACGCTTCGGCCGGGCTGGTCAATTTCGTATCCAAGGGTGGCACCGACACGCTGGAGGTGACAGGCCGCGCGGAATTTTATGAAGGTGACGAATATCGTGTGCGCGGTTCAGTGTCTGGGCCGATCTCCACCGAACTGTCGGGCCGCCTCACCGGCTTCTACGGCAGCTATGATGGCAACATCACCAACGTTTTCGGCGGCGAAGAAAACAAGGTCAACGGCTACGAACACTACGGTGCGCGCGGGCTGCTCGATTATGACAACGGGCCTGCCCGGTTCCGGCTTATCGCAGACTATTTCCGCGCGGATGACGATTGTTGCGCCGATGTGACAACGGTCAGCCGCGGTGCTGTGCTCGATGCAGAACTGGGCCTTCCCGGCGGCAGCGCGCAAGGACTGGACCAGCGTTACGTCAATCATAATCTGGTAACCCAGACCCGCGATACCCAGTGGAGCCTGACCGCGTCGGGCGATTTTGACGTGCTCAGCGATCACACGCTGAGTGTGGTCACCGGCTATCGCAATTGGCAGAACACCGAGGTTCGCGAAGGCGATTTTCTGCCGCGTCCGCTGGTGGGCAGGTTTCAATTGCACGATCTTGGCGTGGTCGAAACCGAACAATTTTCGATTGAAGCCCGGCTCGCCTCTGATCAGACCAAACCGTTTTTCTATCAGGTCGGTGCCTTTTACTGGCGGTCCGACAACACGCAGCAGTTCACGCGCGAAGACGTGACCTGCGCAACGTCGAACCTGCCGGTCGATCCGCTGACCGGCGGTCAGCCCTGCGACCTGACAGATACGGTCAACACGATTTTCCCGACAGCCACATCGGACAGCGATGTCAATTCACGCAACTATGCCATTTTCGGCCAGGCGACCTATAACGTAAATGACTTGATCGCAGTGACAGGCGGTTTGCGTTATACTTGGGATGAACTCGATTTCGTCCATATTCGTGCTCCCGGCATTAATGCCGCTACTGGCTTGCCAGCAGTGGGGCCTGGGGTGTCGGGCAGTCCGGCGGGCGGCACGATTGCCAGCGGCGGCAATGGCACCAACACCTCTGCGGGTGGCAGCAACAACGGCAATCTTTCCGGGAAAGCAGTATTGCAATTCACGCCGACCGAAGACGTGATGGCTTACGGCAGCTTCACCCGCGGCTACAAAGGGCCGGCGTTCAACGTGTTCTTCAACCACACCGCGCCCAACAATGCGGTGCCGATTGACGCAGAAACGTCCGATGCGTTTGAAATCGGCATCAAGTCGCAATTTGCTGACAATCGCATCCAATTGAACGTGGCAGCATTCACGGTCGAATATGATGGCTTTCAGGCGAACAATTTCATCAATCTCAACGGAACGATCATCACCAATCTGACCAATGCGGGGACGGTGAAAAGCGAAGGCCTGGAAGTTGACCTGTTAGCGGTGCCGGTGACCGGTCTGACGCTGCGCGCAAGCGCGGCTTACACCGATGCCAAGGTCAAGGAGTTCAACCCCAATCCGATTACCAACGCACCCGACGCGCGCAATGGCACGCGCCTGCCGCTGGCTCCGGAATTCGTCTACACCGTGGGCGCCGCCTATGAAACTGACCTTGGCGGCGTTCGGCTGTATACAAACACCGACTTCCGGCACATCAGCGGCCAGTTTTCGGATCTCGGAGAGAACGCCCCGATCGACCCATATGGAATGTGGAATGCGTCGGTCGGCTTTTCTGATCCGGATGATCGCTACCGCCTGACATTTCATGTCCGCAACATCACCGATAAAGCGTTCACCCAGCTGGGCGGTGCCAATGGCGAACGGCTGCAGATTCCGCGTGATGCGGATCGGTATTTCGGGGTGACTCTGAACTTCAATTACGGCGGCAACTGATCGCGACTGACACCTGAATCGGGCCGCCAGAGCGATCTGGCGGCCCTTGTTTTGCCCGGTCACGCTTGCCCTGTCCCGTTTCTGATCGCTAGGAGCCTGTGATGGCCGCACAATCTTCACCCCTGTCCAGCCGCCTGCGCTGGTCGCTGTTCACGGTGTTGTGCATCGCCGGGGTGTTCAACGCGATGGACCGCCCGATCATCGCCATCCTCAAGCCCGACATGATGGCGGATTTCGGCTGGAGCGACAGCGATTTCGGTGATCTGGCGGCGGTCACGCAATTTTCCGCAGCCTTTGCCTTTCTGTTCACCGGCTGGCTGGTTGACCGGCTGGGCGTGAACCGTTCGATGCAGGTTGGCGCGTCGGCGTGGAGCCTTGCCGCCATCGCGCACGGCTGGGCGATGACCACCTGGCAGGTGGTGACAGCGCGGGTCGGGCTGGGGCTGACAGAGGCGGTGCAGACCCCGCTGACCATCAAGACCGTGGCGACCCTGTTCCCGCCCAATCAACGTTCCTTCGCGTTCGGGTTCGCGACGATGCTGGCAGGTGCCGGAACGATTGCGATGCCGTTCGTGATCCCGGCGCTGGCGCTGACGGTCGGCTGGCGCGGCGCGCTGGTGGCGGGCGGGATCGGCGGGTTTATATCGCTGCTGGCATGGATCTGGCTGGCGCGCGGGCTGGCGCAATTGCGCCAACGCACCGTTGACGAAACGCCAGCGGATAGCGGAAGCGTCACCGCCGGATACGGCCCGATCCTAACCAACCGCAAAACCTGGGCCATCGTCGGAGCCAAGGCGCTGTCGGATATGACGTGGTGGTTCATCAATTTCTGGCTGGCCGATTATTACCGCAGACAATTCGGGCTTTCGACGCTGGAACTGGGTGTGCCGCTGGCGATTGCCTTTGCCGGATCGGGGCTGGGCGCGTTGCTGGCAGGCTGGGGATCGACCCGGCTGCTCGAACGCGGCTGGGCGGTCAACCGCGTGCGCAAGGGGGTGATGCTGATCTCGGCGCTGATGGTGGCACCGCTGCCCTTGGTGCTGGAGCTCAATTCGTTCTGGCCGGTGGCCTGCATGATCGGGGTGGTGATGGCCGGGCATCAGGGCTTTTCGCTGTCGATCTTCTCGACCATCACCGATGTGGTTCCCAATGCCAAGGTGGGCCGGGTGACCGCGTTCGGCGCGTTCATGGGTAATATGGGCGGGGTGGCGATCAGCCTGATAACCGGCCGGGCGCTGGATGCCGGGTTCGGGTTCGCGCCGCTGTTCGTGTTCGCGGCCAGCTCCTATCTGATTGCGCTGGCGTGGTTCCAGTGGTTATTGCCAACCATCCGCCGCGATGAAGGCGCGCTGGGCGTTGCTGTATAGGCGGCGGAGTTGCATTCAGGCGGTGCGCGGACTAGTGATGTGACACCGCAAGACAGAAAACATTGACGGGGCTTTACCGAAACAAGATGCGTATGGTCAGTTCGACATGATGGACAAGCGGCGGCCCGACTTTGATGCCTATGCGGGCGATCTGTTCGGGGAGATCATGCTGGCCGATACGGCTGCGGCCCCGGCGGCGCGCAGGCCGCTGTCCCGGTATGTGCCTGGCGCGGCGATCTGCATTATCGCCAGCGCAGCGGCCGCCTGGCTAAGCCAGAATTACGGCGTCCCGGTCATTCTTGCCGGCCTGTTGATCGGGCTCGCGCTCAATTTTGCGGCGGGTGATGAACGCACCCACGAAGGGCTGGACGCAACCTCGCGTCATGGCCTCAGGTTGGGGATCGTGCTGCTCGGTTTTCAGGTGACGGCAATGCAGGTGGCCGCGATGGGGGCGGTGCCGTTTCTCGGCCTTGCGCTGGTGATGTCGGCGGCGGTGATTGCCGCGCTGCTGGCGGCGCGCGCCACAAGGCAAAGTGCTTCGGTCGGGCTGCTGGCGGGCGGCGCGACCGCAATCTGCGG
>JBGSKN010000105.1:0-7081 GCA_041741215.1 Erythrobacter sp.
TGCACCGTCGCCGGGGCGATGCCGGCCTGCGGGCCTTGCGCGGCGGCGAAACCGGCCATCTGCTCGGGCGAATATTCGCGCGTGGTGAACACCGTCCAGGCGACCGCCGCCAGCAACGCCGTCCCGCCGATATAGAACGCCCATTGCACCGTCTGCGGGATCTCGCCAGCGGGGGCGACGTTGGACAGGCCCAGCCAATTGGTCATCACCCACGGCAAGGCGCCCGCCACCACCGCGCCGGTGCCGATGAAAAAGCTCTGCATGGCATAGCCGGTGGTGCGCTGCCGGTCGGGCAGATTGTCGCCGACAAAGGCGCGGAAAGGCTCCATCGTGATATTGAGCGAGGCGTCCATGAT
This sequence comes from Erythrobacter sp., assembly GCA_041741215.1. Lineage (GTDB taxonomy): Bacteria > Pseudomonadota > Alphaproteobacteria > Sphingomonadales > Sphingomonadaceae > Erythrobacter. The sequence continues at coordinate 357 of JBGSKN010000105.1, forward strand.
CCACAGCATGCCTGCCGCCACCCACAGCGCGGGCGAATTGGGCATGATGAACAGCGCCAGAGTGGCGAGCAGCGCGCCGACCAGAAAATAGGGCCGCCGCCGCCCGAACTGCCCGCCAAAACCGATCCACGTCTTGTCCGACAGGTGGCCGATGATCGGCTGGATGATCAGCCCCGTCATCGGCGCGGCCATCCACAGGATTGCCAGCTCGTCCACCTCGGCGCCCAGCGTCTGGAATATCCGGCTGACATTGCCGTTCTGCAACTCGAATCCGATCTGGATGCCCAGAAAGCCGAAGCTCATGTTCCAGATTTGCGCCGGGCCCAAAGCGGGCTTGAGCGCGGGCTTGCGGCCGCCTTGCGTCATGTTCAAATCATCCTCTCCCCCGCGCGCCGCCGCCTTGGGCGTGACGCGGCTGTGTGCAGGCGATAATGTCGCGGGTCTTGCGCCCGGCGATCACACTTGCAGACTGGCACACCGGCCAGCAATGCTGCAATCTGAACGTTCTGCAAAAAATTGCAATAAACTTTCAATATTTCTCCGTGCAAATCTCGTTCGTGAGCGGATTGCGATATTTTTTAATATGTTTTTCGGTAACATATGCCCGTTTCGCCGATCCATCGGGCCATCTTACAAAGATTTGCAAAATTCTGCTCATGATGGCAAAACCTGCGATTGAGGGAGTGGATCATGGCGCGAATCCTTGTTGGCATTATCGCTGCGCTTTGCGCAAGCACCGCTGTGGCCGGGGGGCCGGTCAGCACGGGACAAGTCACCGCATCCCAGGCACCGCTCGCGCCCATCGCTGACCGCCTGCCTGAGGATGAAATCATCTATTTCGTCCTGCCTGACCGATTCGAAAATGGCGATAGCGCCAATGATCGCGGCGGCATCACCGGATCGCGGCTTGATCATGGGTTCGATCCCGCGGCCAAAGGGTTCTATCATGGCGGTGATCTGAAAGGGCTGACCGCGCGGCTTGATTATATCCAGGGCCTTGGCGCGACCGCGATCTGGTTTGCGCCAATTTTCAAAAACAAGCCGGTGCAGGGCCGTCCGGGCGATGAAAGCGCAGGCTATCACGGTTATTGGGTGACCGATTTCACCAGCGTCGATCCGCATTTCGGCACCAATGCCGAGTTCAAAACCTTCGTCGACGCTGCCCATGCGCGCGGGATGAAGGTTTATATGGACATCATCACCAATCACACCGCCGATGTGATCGACTATGCCGAAGGCGAGGCAGCCGGATATGCCTATCGCAGCAAGGCGGATTATCCCTATTCGCGCCGGGGCGGGGTGGACGGGCCAGCGATCAATCCGGGCTTTGCGGGCGATGACAATCCCGATCCCGCCAATTGGGCCGGCCTGACCGATCCGACCTTTGCCTACACCCCCGTCATTCGTGAGGAAGATCGGGCGGTGAAGGTGCCCGCATGGCTCAATGATCCGAACTATTACCACAACCGCGGCAATTCGCACTGGGTCGGCGAAAGCAGCGTCTACGGTGACTTTTCCGGGCTTGATGACCTCGCCACCGAAAACCCGCGCGTGGTTGAAGGGATGATCGACATCTTCGGCGCATGGATCGACGATTATGGTATCGACGGGTTCCGGATTGACACGGCCAAGCATGTGAACCCGGAATTCTGGCGCGCCTTCACCTCCGCCATGCTGGCACGGGCCAAGGCCAAGGGGATCGATCACTTCCACATCTTCGGCGAAATCGCTTACGAAGAACCCACTGCAACGCTCGCCGCGCAGGTGATGGCGGAAGCCGGATTGCCCTATGCGCTCGACATGGGGTTTGCCAAAGCCGCGCAGCAGGTTGCCAGCGGCGCGGCCAGCCCGAAAATCATGGCCGAATTGCTGATGCAGGATGCGATCTATCCCGGCGGCGCGGCCACCGCGTTGGGCCTGCCGACCTTTCTGGGCAACCATGATTTCGGGCGGTTTTCGATGTTCGTGCGCGATATGAGCGGATCGGATGACGAAGCCGAGCTGCTGGCGCGCGTCAAACTCGGCCATGCCATGTTGCTCACCCTGCGCGGGGTGCCGACCATCTATTATGGCGACGAACAAGGCTTCATATCCGACGGCAATGACCAACTGGCGCGCGAAAATATGTTCGCCAGCAAGGTCGCCGTCTATAATGACAACAATCTGATCGGCACCGCCGCGACCACTGCTGCGGCCAATTTCGACACCGCCCATCCGCTCTATCAGTTGATCGGCACGCTGGCACAGGCGCGCCGCGCCAGCCCGGCGCTGCGCCGGGGATTGTCGCAGGTGCGCGCGTTCGATCACGAAGCGCCCGGCCTGCTGGCGGTGGAACGCCGCGATCCGGCCACCGGCGATCATGTATTAATCGTGTTTAATACCAGCGCGGCAGGGCTTTCGCGCAATGTCGAGGTAAGCTACCGGGCGCGCGGTGTCGCGCCACTGCTGGGGGAATGCCCGGCACAACTGGCCGCGCCGGGAACAATGCACATTACCCTGCCACCGTTCGGATTTGCGGCCTGCATTCTGGAGACCAACGACTAATGGCAACTGCGATTGGCGCTGCTGCCGCAGCCATCCACCACGATCCGCAATGGTGGCGCGGCGCGGTGATTTATCAGATCTATCCGCGAAGCTTCCGTGACACCACAGGTGACGGAATCGGCGACCTTGCGGGCATCGTCGAAGGGCTGGATTACATCGCCGATCTGGGCGTGGACGGCATCTGGATTTCGCCGTTTTTCACCTCCCCCATGCGCGATTTTGGCTATGATGTGGCCGATTACTGCGGGATCGATCCCAGCTTTGGCAGCTTTGCCGATTTTGACCGGATCATCGAAAAGGCCCACGCGCTCGGCCTGAAAGTGATCATCGATCAGGTCTATTCGCACACCTCGGATGAACATGCCTGGTTTCAGCAAAGCCGTCAGGATCGCACCAATCCCAAGGCCGACTGGTATGTCTGGGCCGATCCCAGGCCCGATGGCTCGCCCCCGTCGAACTGGCAATCGGTGTTTGGCGGATCGGCGTGGCAGTGGGATGGCCCGCGCAAGCAATATTACCTGCACAATTTCCTCACCAGCCAGCCCGATCTGAACGTCCATAATATCACGGTTCAGGACGCGCTGCTCGATGTGGCGCGGTTCTGGCTGGCGCACGGGGTTGACGGGTTCCGCCTCGATGCGCTCAATTTTTCGATGCATGATCCCGAATTGCGCGACAATCCTCCATCGGGCCTGCCGATGGCGCAGGTCACGCGGCCGTTCGACATGCAGGTGAAACGGTATAACCAGTCGCACCCCGACATTGGTGCTTTCCTCGAACGCATCCGCGCCGCAATCGACGAATTCCCCGGCCGCTTCACCGTCGCCGAAGTCGGCGGGCCGGAGCCGTTGGCGGAAATGAAGGCCTTCACCCATGGCGGCGAACGGCTGGATTCGGCCTACAACTTCGATTTCCTCTACGCCCCGCGCCTGACCGCGCCGCTGGTGCGCGAGACCTTGTCGCACTGGCGCGGGGAACCGGGCGAAGGCTGGCCTTCATGGGCGTTTTCCAACCATGATGCGCCGCGCGCAGTCACCCGCTGGGCTTCGGACGGCGACCACGCCCGCACCGCACGCATCAGCCTGCTGCTGCTGCTGAGCCTGCGCGGCAACCCGATCATCTATCAGGGCGAGGAACTGGGCCTGCCACAAGGCGAAGTGGCGTTTGAAGACCTGCTCGACCCCGAAGCCATCGCCAATTGGCCGCACACTTTGGGCCGAGACGGCGCGCGCACGCCGCTGCCGTGGCAGGCCGATGCCCTGCACGCCGGGTTTTCCAGCGCGCGCCGCACCTGGCTCAAATCCGATCCGGCCCATGCCCGCTTTGCGGTTGAAACACAGGCGTCAGACCCCGGATCGACCCTCGCATACGCGCGCCGGATCCTGCGGTTGCGGCGGGCTTTCCCGGCCCTGGTGAGCGGCGATATTACCCTGCTCGATACGCCTGAGGAGATCCTTGCCTTCGTGCGCGAAGGGGAAGGCAAGGCTGTGCTGTGTGTCTTCAATCTGGGCGATGTCGACTGCGTCTGGCCCGCGCCTGCGGACTGGCATGATGCGCGCCTGCTTGCCACGCACAGCGCGGTGGGCAATGGTGACGCTTTGCCGGATATGCTCGCCCCCGGAACAGGTTACTGGGCGGCGCGGACATCGGCGGCGCGGACAGGCGAATAACGAAACATGGCGGATAACCAGACCCTGACCAGACGCAGCGCCACGCTTGAGGATATCGCGCGTGAGGCGGGGGTATCGATCTCGACCGTCAGCCGCGCGCTGAATGACAGCCCCTCGGTCAAGCGGCGCACCAAGCAGCAGATCTGGCAGATCGCCCGCGCGCATGATTATGAATTCCGCAGTTCGATGCCAAGCGGGCCGATTGGCGCGGATGCGACCATTGCGGTGGTCGTCCCCGCTCCGCAGGCGCGTGACAGCCGGGTGGCTGACCCGTTCTTCCTCGAACTGCTGGCCGGCGTTGCCGAGGCCGCGCGCGAACGAAACGCCGATCTGCTGATCAGCCACCTCAGCCCGCGCGCCGGTGCCGACCTTGATTACGCGATGAGCACCAGCCGCGCGACCGGGGTGATCTTTATCGGGCAAAGTTCGCTCCACCACGAATTCAACGCTCTGGCCGCGCGCGACAATCGCTTTGTGGTATGGGGGGCAGAATTTCCCGATGCGCAATATTGCGCAATCGGATCGGACAATGTCGCGGGCGGGAGGCGGGCCGCCGCGCATCTCGCCCGGCTTGGCCGCCGCCGTATCCTGTTCCTTGGTGATACCGAGGCGCCCGAGGCCGAACAGCGCTATCGCGGATACAAGCAGGCGCTGGAACGCGCAGGCCTGCCGCTGGACGACGCGCTGATCCTGCCCGCGCATTTCGAAGTGCATTCGGGCGAGGCCGCGATCCGCAGCGCGATTGCCGGCGGGCTGCAGTTTGACGCAGTGTTCGCCGCCAGCGACCTTATCGCAATCGGCGCGATCCGCGCGCTGACACGATCGGGCTTGCGGGTGCCCGAAGATGTCTCGGTGGTCGGTTACGACAATATCCCGGCCGCGCGCCTTGTCACCCCGCAGCTTACCACGATCGATCAGGACGCCAATCTGGCCGGGCGGATGCTGGTGTCCAAGCTGATCGACAAGGGCGATGGCCCGGCGATTTCGCAGCGGCTGGAAACCAGCCTGCTGATCCGCGAAAGCTGCGGCGGGTAAGATGACCAGCGCCCCGCCTGCGTCCGCCCGCACCGCGCTCAAAAGCATCGTGATCGTTGGCGGCGGCAGTGCCGGGTGGATGACCGCGGCGGCTTTGGCCGATGCGGTGGGACGCGATTGCGCCATCACCCTGATCGAATCCGACGCCATCGGCACCATCGGCGTGGGTGAGGCGACAATCCCGCCCATCCGCAACTTCAACAGCCGCCTCGGGATCGACGAGGCGACCTTCGTGCGCGAGACGCAGGGTTCGTTCAAACTCGGCATCCAGTTCGTCGACTGGGGGCGCAAGGGGCATTCCTATTTCCACCCCTTCGGCCAATATGGCGCGGAATTCGATCAGGTGCCGTTCTATCACCACTGGATGCGCGAATATCTCGAAGGCCGCACCCAGGGCCCGATAGACGATTTTTCGATGTGCTGGGCGATGGCAAAGGCGGGCAAATTCACCCACCCCTCGCCCGACCGCCGGCAGATCCAGTCAACCTTCGATTATGCCTATCATTTTGATGCGACCCGCTATGCCGCATTCCTGCGGCGCTTTGCGGAAGCCCGCGGGGTGACGCGGATCGAAGGGCGCGTGGTCGATGTGGCGCTGCGCGGCGAGGATGGCTTCATCGACAGCGTGACGCTGGAAAACGGCACGGTCATCGCGGGCGAATTCTTCATCGATTGCAGCGGTTTTCGCGGATTGCTGATCGAGGACGCGCTGGAGGCCGGTTTCGACAACTGGCAGAACTGGCTGCCGTGTGACCGCGCGGTGACGGCGGCGTGCGAAAGCGGCGACCTTACCCCCTATACCCGGTCAACCGCGAAGGCGGCGGGCTGGCAATGGCGCATCCCGCTCCAGCACCGCACCGGCAATGGCTATGTCCATTGCAGCGAGTTCATTTCCGAGGACGAGGCGTGCGCCGAGCTGCTCTCCACCCTTGACGGAGCGCCGCTGGCAGACCCGCGCAGCTTGCGTTTTGTGGCGGGCAGGCGGCGCACGTTCTGGAAAGCCAATTGCGTGGCAATCGGCCTGTCCGCCGGGTTCATGGAACCGCTTGAATCGACCGCGCTCCACCTCATCCAATACGGCATCCTGCGCCTCATCGCGCTGCTGCCCGATAGCGCGATGTCGCCGCTGTTATCGCGCGAATACAACGCGCAGACGACGGCCGAATACGAACGTATCCGCGACTTTCTGATCCTGCATTACAAGGCGGGCGAGCGCGACGATTCCGAACTGTGGCGATACTGCGCCGCGATGCCGATCCCTGACAGCCTGCAATACAAGATCGACCATTTCCGCGAGCACGCAATGCTGGTTGCCGATGAGCGTGAGCTGTTCGCCAATCCCAGCTGGATCGCGGTCTATCTGGGGCAAGGGATCGTGCCTGACCGCGCGCCCGCGCTTGCCGCGATGCGTAGCGATGTGCCGGTGGCCGAGCGGATGGCGCAGATCCGCAGCGCGATGGACGAGGCGGTGGCGGC
>JBGSKN010000106.1:0-2620 GCA_041741215.1 Erythrobacter sp.
TGGCGACCGGCACAAGCTGCTCGGCAAACTTGCCTTCCGCCCACGCCCGCGCCGCATTCTGGTGGCTGCGCACCGCGTAGGCATCGGCCTCATCGCGCGAAATGCCATAATCCTTCGCAAGATTTTCCGCCGTCTCGATCATCCCGGTGATGACGCCGAAACGTTCGACCGGCTGGCTCATCACCCGGCCCCGGCTCAGGCGATCATGCAGCACCATATCGCCCATCCGCACCCCGCCGCGCGCGGCCAAGGTGTAATGTTCGACATTCGACATCGATTCGACGCCGCCAGCGACCACGACATCGGCCATCCCGGTCTCGATCATCATCGCTGCTGTTGCCACCGCCTGCACGCCCGATCCGCAGCGGCGGTCGAGCTGAAAGCCGGGCACTTCGATCGGCAGGCCCGCCGCCAGCCATGCCCAATGGCCAATCGCCGGTGCTTCGCCATTGCCGTAGCCTTGCGAGAAGACGACATCATCGACCCGCACCGGATCGATGCCGGAGCGTTCGATCAAGGCTTTGAGGATCACCGCGCCCAATTGGCCCGCGTTAAGGCCCGATAGCCCGCCGATGAACTTGCCCACCGGGGTGCGCAGCGGAGTGCAGATGGCGGCTCTTCTGGTCATATTCTGTCCTTGTCTGAAAGAGCCACAGTCCCCGCATCGACCAGCTTTCCGATCGCGCCGGACGAAAGGCCGAGCTTTTCCGCCAGCACTTCTTCGGTGTGCTCACCCAGAAAAGGCGCCGGCGCAGGATCGCCCGCCGCTCGCCCCGGCAGGTTGGCGAAAGAGCGGGTGGCGGGGTAGTCGAAACCGCTCGGATTGGCGGGGGCGGGGCCGAATAGCGGGTTGCCCGCCACCAGCACAGGATCATTCGCCGCCTCCAAAGCCGTGCGATACCGTTCGAAAGTGCAGCCGTCTGCTGCAAGGCGCGCTTCGAGCGTCGCGTAGTCCGCCGCCTCTGCCGCCTGCTGAAACAGCGTGAACAAAGCCGCGCGGTGCTGGAAACGGGGGGTGTCGCCGTCCGCGAACCGCACGCCCAGTTCGGCCTCCAGCGCGGCGATCCGCTGCTGTAATCCGAACGCCGTGACCAGCCCGTGCCACTGTTTCGGCGTCAGCGCGGCGACCATGAAACGCACCCCGTCAGCGCTGCGGAAATCGCGCCCGAACGCGCCCCAGATCGCATTGCCAAGCCGCTCGCGGTTCGCGCCGCGATAGAGCATTTCCGCCATCGCCCCCGAATTGGCGAGCGTGCCGATGGCCACATCGCCCAGCGGCACGCGCACCTCGTTGCCTTCGCCCGTGCGCCCGCGATGATGCAGCGCGGCGAGCATGGTGAAAGCGCAATAGGCCCCGGTGATGAAATCCCACGCGGGCAGCACCTGATTGACCGGCGGCGCGGTATCGGCGTCCCAGTCCTCCGGCCCGCACATCAGCGGATAGCCCGAAGCGGCGTTGACGGTGAAATCCATCGCCTGACGCCCATCGTGCCAGCCCATGATCCGCAAACTGACCATATCGGCGCGTCTTGCCTGCATGGCGGCGTGGGCAAGGAAGCTTTGCTCGGGCAGGTTGGTGATTAGCTGGCCGGTTTTCGCGGCCAGTTCGACGCATAATTCGCGCCCTTCATCCGATTGCAGATCGAGCGCGACGGACTTCTTTGCCCTGTTGAGGTTCTCCCAGCTGAGCGAGCGCCCTTCGGCGGTGAGCATATAGCGGTTGTAATCCAGCCCGCCCCCCTTGTGATCGACCCGGATCACCTCAGCCCCCATCTGCGCACAATACAGCCCCGCAGTGGGCGAGGCGACGAAGCTGGAGACTTCGATGATCGAAAGATCGGTAAGGAGGTTATACATCTCAATCCTCCCCGAAACGGGGAGGGGGACCAGCGTAGCTGGTGGAGGGGATTCGCCGCCAAGGCCGTGCCATCGGAAAGCCCCCTCCGTCAGCCACCTTCGGCGTCTGCCACCTCCCCGTTCCGGGGAGGATCAAGAATCCCTCCATTCGCGCAGCATGTGCTTGGCGATCTGGAGTTGCAGGATCTGCGTGGTGCCTTCGTAGATGCGGTAGATCCGCGCATCGCGGAAGAACCGTTCGGCATCATATTCGGCCAAGTATCCCGCGCCGCCGTAAATCTGCACCACCCGGTCAACCACCCGGCCGCACATTTCGGAGGCAAACACCTTGAAGGCGGCGGCCTTGACCAGAATATTCTCGCCCGCATCGGCGCGCGCGGTGACATCCGCCATCATCGCCTCGGCGGCGTAGATTTCGATCTCGCTATCAGCCAGCATCGCCTGGATCAGCTGGAAATTGGCGATCGGTTCGCCAAAGGCCTTGCGTTCATTGGCGTATCGCAGCGCCGAGTCGAGCGCGCGGCGGGCATAGCCGGTCGCCGCCGCTCCGACCGAAATGCGGCCATTATCAAGGCTCTTCATCGCGAAGACAAAGCCCTTGCCGGTTTCCTCGCCCAGCAATGCATTGCCCGGCACGCGCACATCGTCGAGCATGATGTCCGAGATATGGCTGCCCGCCTGCCCCATCTTCTTGTCGGGCGAGCCGCGCGAGATGCCCGGCGTGTTCATCGGCACGATGAAGGCGGAAACATGCGCGTTCTTG
>JBGSKN010000107.1:0-2018 GCA_041741215.1 Erythrobacter sp.
GCGCGGAATCTGCCGCGTCAGGCGCGTTGCATGAATATGGCACGCTTGTTGCTGTGACTCGGTTGGCCGGAACGATCCGGTGCAACAGGGGCCACAGATGAAGTTCATCATCGCCATCATCAAACCGTTCAAGCTCGACAGCGTTCGTGAGGCGCTGGGCGGGATCGGTATCGCCGGAATGACCGTGACCGAGGTCAAAGGGTTCGGCCGCCAGAAAGGCCAGACCGAAATCTATCGCGGCGCCGAATACTCCACCAACATGCTTCCCAAAGTGAAGCTCGAGATCGCTGCGAGCGACGATATCGCCGCGCAGGTGGTCGAAACCATCCAGCAAACCGCCAACACCGGCGCAATCGGCGACGGCAAGATCTTCGTGTTCGATCTTGCCTCCGTCACCCGCATCCGCACCGGCGAAACCGGTGATACCGCGCTGTAAAGGGACCAAGCGATGAAGCGAATTTTCCTCAATCTGGCGACATTGATGACCGGCGCGGCGATGCTGGCTGCGCCGGCTTTTGCCGCTCCGGTGGCGCAGGCCGCCGATATCGCCGCCGCCGCCGCGCCTGCCATCCCCAATCCGGGCAATAATGCCTGGATGATGACTGCGACGATCCTCGTGCTGTTGATGATCCTGCCGGGCCTCGCGCTGTTTTACGGCGGCCTCACCCGGTCGAAGAACATGCTGTCGACCATGACGCAAATCGGCGCGACCGCCTGTCTCGCCATGCTGATCTGGGTGATGTGGGGTTACAGCCTTGCGTTCGGAGATACGGTTTACGAAGGCGCGCTCGGCCTGTTTGTCAGCGGGGGCAGTTATTTCCTTGCGGGCACCGACGCCAGCAGCACGGCTGCGACTTTCACCGATGAAGTCATCAGCAAATATGTCTTCATCAGCTTCCAGATGACCTTTGCCGCAATCACCGCTGCGCTGATCCTGGGTGCGACGGCGGAGCGGATGAAATTCAGCGCGGTGATGGCCTTTGTGCCGATCTGGCTGACCATCGTCTATTTCCCGATTGCGCACATGGTGTGGGCGGGCGGCGGGCTGCTGTTTGAAGATGGCGCACTCGATTTCGCGGGCGGCACCGTGGTGCACATCAACGCAGGGATTTCGGGTCTAGTGCTCGCCTATCTGCTGGGCAAGCGCCGCGGCTATCCGTCCGAACCGATGCCGCCGCACAGCCTCGTGATGACGATGATCGGCACCGGCCTGCTGTGGGTGGGCTGGTTCGGGTTCAACGCGGGTTCGGCGCTTGAGGCTGATGGTTCGGCTGGTCTCGCCATGATCAACACCTTCGTTGCCACGGCAGCGGGCGCGCTGACCTGGATGGTGATCGAGCGTACGGCAGGCCACAAGGGTTCGGCGCTGGGCTTTTGTTCGGGTGTGATCGCCGGTCTGGTCGCAGTGACCCCGGCGGCGGGCAATTCCGGCCCGTTCGGCGCGATCCTGCTCGGCATTGTTGCCTCGGCGGTCTGCTATGTGTTCGTGGCCAAGGTGAAGGCCAGGTTCGGCTATGACGATTCGCTTGATGCTTTCGGCATCCACGGCGTGGGCGGCATCATCGGTGCGATTGGCACGGCAGTGGTCTACCAGCCGTTCCTTGGCGGCCCCGGCGATGGTTCGACCGCGCTCGGCGACCAGTTCGGCATCCAGGTTTTCAGCGTCCTTGTGACGATTGCCTGGGCGGGCATCGGCACCCTGATCGCGGGCTTCCTTGTCAAGCTGACCATCGGCCTTCGGGTCGATGAAGAAGCCGAAGTCAATGGCCTCGACATCTCTGAACACGGGGAGCGCGCCTACAACTAGGCGCACACCCACCAAGCTTGGCGGGGGGAGGCTCTCTCCCTCTCCTCTCCCCCCGCCAACCCACGTTCCTCCTGCGAACGAACACACTTGAATGGCCGGAGATGCGAAAGCGCTCCGGCCTTTTTTTGTTTGGTTTTTGTGTTGCGACCCCGCCTCCGCGGGGTCGTCCTCGGCGCTGTTTCGCGCGTGCCGCGCGAGCGCCTGCGGGCGC
>JBGSKN010000108.1:0-4044 GCA_041741215.1 Erythrobacter sp.
CTCTTGCCGTCGGTCAGCATGGTCAGGCGGCCGTCTTTCAGCGTGTGGAGCTGGTAAAACTCATCCCCGCCGCGATCCTTGCTGACGACGATGACATCGCCCTTGGCCGGGGCATAGCGGCCCGAAACCGGCTCGGCTTCGAAACTGATCTGGGTGCGCGCGCCCATCGGCGCTTCGACCCGGTGGAGCTGCGAAACATTGGCAAAGCGGGTGGAGACCAGAACCGCGCGGGCATTCGGATCCCACCCGGAAAAGCCTGCGCCGCGCGCTTCGAGATAGGGGCGCGCGCTCGTCGCCAAAGCCAGCGGGATCGGCGGCATTTCCTCAGCCGTCAGCGCGGCGGGGATCGGAACGGCGGGGACGGCGGGGGCATCAGCGTCCTGCGCGGAAGCGGGGACAGCGGCGCTGGCAAGCAGCAGGGCAACAAGGCGGGCATGGCGCATCGGTTCGGGTTCTCTCTGCGATGGATGACTGGACAAAGGACTAACCGCCGCGATGGGTGCAGGCAATGGTGCGGGGTTACTCCGCCGCTTCGGTGGCGCTTGCCGGATCATCCTCGCGCTGTTCATTCGCCTGCCGCGCCCACATGTCGGCATACAGCCCGCTCTGGCCGAGCAGATCGGTGTGGCTGCCGCTTTCCACCATCTGGCCGTGATCGAGCACGATAATGCGATCCGCATCGGCAATCGTCGATAGCCGGTGGGCAATCGCAATCGTGGTGCGTCCGCGCGCGATGCGTTTCAGCGTGCCGAGGATTTCCTGTTCGGTGCGGCTGTCCAATGCGCTCGTGGCCTCGTCCAGCAGCAGGATCGGCGGGTTCTTCACCAATGTGCGCGCGATCGCGACGCGCTGTTTCTCTCCGCCCGACAGCTTCAGCCCGCGTTCGCCCACCATCGTATCATAGCGATCCGGCAGGCGTTCGATCAGCGGGGTCAGCGCGGCATCGCGCGCGGCCTGTTCGATCATCGCCTGATCCGCGCCCTTTGCCCCATAGGCGATGTTGTAGGCGAGGGTATCGTTGAACAGCACCGAATCCTGCGGGACAATGCCGATGGCAGCGCGCACGCTTGTCTGGGTGACCTTGGCGATATCCTCGCCCCCCACCAGCACCCGGCCATCGGTCGGGTCGTAGAAGCGGAAAAGCAATCGCCCGATCGTGCTTTTGCCCGCGCCCGAAGGCCCGACAATCGCGAGCGTCGATCCGGCGGGCACTTCAAAGCTGAGGCCGCGCAGGATCGTGCGGCCCGGATCATAGCCAAAACTGACATTGTCGAACGCCACCGTCGGCCTGCGCACGATCAGAGCGGGCGCGCCCGGTGCATCCCTTACCTCGATATCGGTGTCGATCAGGCGGAACATCTCGGCCATGTCGATCAACCCCTGCCGGATGGTGCGATAGACCCAGCCGAGCACATCCAGCGGGCGGAACAACTGGATCAGGAAGGTGTTGACCAGCACCAGATCGCCGACCGTCAAGGTGCCCTTGCTCCAGCCCCACACGGTATAGGCCATCGCGACTGCCACCAGCCCGTTGGTGATGGCCGATTGCGCCATATTGAGCAGGCCTACCGAGTTTTCAGACTTGATCGCCGCTTCGGCATAGGCGCGCGCGGCGCTGGCATAGCGCGCTTCCTCGCGTGCTTCGGCACCGAAATATTTCACCGTCTCGTAATTCAGCAACGAATCCACCGCGCGGTGCAACGCCTTGCCGTCAAGATCGTTCATCTCGCGCCGCAGCTTGGTGCGCCATTCGGTGATCGCGCGCGTCACCCAGACATAGAGCACCACCGTGACCGCCGTGGCCGCGACCAGCCCGATCCCGAAATTGATATAGAAGATGATCCCGACCGCGATCAGTTCGATGATCGTCGGCGCAATGTTGAACAGCAGGAAATACAGCATCTGGTCGATGCTTTTGGTGCCGCGTTCGATGATCTTGGTGACTTCGCCGGTGCGCCGCGCAAGGTGGAACCGCAGCGACAGGCGGTGCAGGCGGGCAAACACATCCTCCGCCAGATTGAGCGTCGCCTGCTGGCCAACCCGTTCAAACGCGATATTGCGCAGATTGTCGAAAGCCACCGCAGTAAAGCGCCCCAGCGCATAGGCCGCCACCAGCGCCAGCGCGACATTCAGGCCCGCATCGATCGCTCCGGCCCCCGAACCCGACATCGCATCGACCGCGCCCTTATAGGCGAACGGCAGTGCCAGCGTTACGCCCTTGGCCGCCAGCACCAATGCCATCGCCGCAACGATCCGCAGCTTCAGCCCCGGATTATCGCGGGGCCACAGGTAAGGCAGGAAACGCCGAAGCGTCGCCCAGCTTTCGGCATCACGGGCGGGCGTGGCGGGATCGGCGGGCTGGTCTTTATCAGGGGGCATGTCGCGTCACCATGTGGGCGCGCAAGCCGGATCCCGCAAGGCGCGCTAAAAGTCCGACCTGTATGGATTGGCGCGTTTCGCCTCGCGCATTGACCGGGCGATATCTTGCGGCACGTCGAACAAAACCCGCTGGCGGGCAAAGTCGATCGCCACCCGGTCAAACAGCGCCAGATGCTGCATCCCCAGCGACAGCACCGGCCTATCGGCAAAGCCGAGCGCGGCGAAGGCCGGAGTATCGGCAAAGGTCAGCGGGACATCGGTGAGCGCCAGGCCCTGAATGCTGAGCGAACGGACGAAAGCCAGCTGGCCGATCATGTCAACGCCGTTGACGTCGGTGGTGAGAACCGCCTGCGCGTGCCTGGCGCGGATGCGTTCGCGCAGGGCAATGTTGCCCACGCTCGATTGCGCGCCGGTGTCGATGATGACAGTCGCGCGCACGCCATCGACCAGCGCATTGGTGATCAGGAGCTGGCCGAGTTCCTGCCGCGCACGAACGATGATTTCGAACCCGTTGCTGCGCCCTTTGGTGCTGGCATCCTCGACCGCGATGGTGTGGTTGCGGAAATCGATCACCACGCGGAAATCCTGCAAGGCATCCAGCCCGATGATCCCGTCCGCCCCGACATGTTCGCGCGCCAGGATCGGGGCGATGAAATTGGTGAAGCTGTTGCTGCCGAACTCGATCCGCGCCACGTTCGCCAGATCGACCGTGCGGCGGCTCGCCATCCCGACCAGCACCGCTGTTCCCGACGGAGCAAGGTTCAGCGCGGAGCGGATTTCATGGGTGATCGCGGTGGCCTGACTGCCGGTGTCGATCATGAAGGCAAATGGCCCGGTGCCGTTGACCATCACCGGAAGGGTGAAGCGGCGGTAGCGTTCCTGTTCGAGCGACAGCACCTCAGCCGCAGGATCGACAATCCCGGCTGCAACCGCCGCGGTGCGGGTATCGGCCGGCGGCGGCGTGTCTGCTGCAACGGGCGCCGCAAACCCAAGTGCGGCTGCAAGTGAGACCACAAGTGTTATAGGCGCCAGATTGAACCGCGCGGTCATCGCCATCTCCCATCCGGCGCGGCGCTGCGGCCGCGCCCGGTGCGCTGATCTTACCACCACTTGGCGCGCGGCCCAAGCGGAGCAGGTGGCGCGGCCAAAACTCCGGCCGGTCGGGCAAATGGGTGAATCGCATCGGGTAGGGCGATGGGCCACCTGCCCTGCGGCACCAATCGAGGCCCACGGGCACCGATTCCACGCCGGTTTGGGGCAAACGAACCCGCAATCAGGCCCGTTTGTGGCCCCGGAGATGGCCTATTGACGCAGTGCAGCAACCAGAAAACCCCGGAGTTCCGCGGTTTTCGACGGTGTTTGAAATAAAATTGCAAAAACTCGTTGACCGAATCTGAGGTCGCCCATATATGCCCCTCACCGACGCGGCGCTGACGGCTTCAACCGCCACTGCAACGCTCGGTCGCCAACATAAACGGATAGCCGGTCCCCCGGTGTAAATCGGGGAAACCATCGCTGTCCGCTATTACTGTCTGGCGGCTCTTTGACATTGTTGGTTTTTGATGAAGGGACATGTGGGCGACGGCGCCCGGTCCGGGGACCTCAAGGCTCCGGTAACCGGTTAATTTATGCCAATGCCACATCCGATGCAGACTCCACGTTTGC
>JBGSKN010000109.1:0-3620 GCA_041741215.1 Erythrobacter sp.
ATCAGCGCCGGCGCGCGCGATGTGCTGGCACAGGCCACCGCGCAGGCCAGCGATCACAAGGGCGCGCTGGCGCTGCTGGTGGGTGCGATCATATTGTGGTTTTCACGTGGGCCGATCCTCGATTGGCTCAACGATTTTGACAACAGCGCCGAAGAAAGCGAAGCCGCCCCCGCCCCCGTGGCGGCTTCCGAAGGAGACCTCGCATGACCGATCAGCCCCGCATCCTTTCCGATAGCAAGCGCGACAGCATGCGCGCCCGGATCGAGGCGGCCGAGCGCCGCAATGCCGAACGTTCGCTGGCCGATAATGCCCGCGCGGTGGCGACGGCGGCGGCCGATTATACCCGCGCCCACCCGCTTGCGGTAATCGGCGGCGCGCTGGCGGTTGGCCTTGCGATCGGATTGCTCACCCGCCCCGGTCGCCGGATGGTCAGCAGCGCGGCAACAAGCGCGAGTTCCGGGATCAAGACCCTCGCCGCACGGGGCGGATCGCAGATCGGGACATTGCTGGGAGAGGCGGCGATCGGTTACATCATGGCGCTGGTCGATGATGCGATGCAGACTGCGCGCACCGGGCAGGAACGGATCGGTGAACTTGGCGATGCCGCCTCGGCGCAGGCCCGCAACCTTAAGTCCGGCGCGGCGCAAGCCGCCGGTGCGGCCGCAGGAAAATCGCGCAACCTCGCCCGCAGCGCCCGCAGCAAGGCGTCGCGCGCAGTGACCGATCTTCGCCCCAAGCCCAAGGGGTAAAGCCCCCCTCCCCGGCCCGCAGCCTTGTCCTTGGCGCTTGAGTCGTTAAGGGGGGCGCAACCTTCCTCCCCAAAGGCTGATACCATGGCAGAAACAACCCCCGATCAACGGCTCCACCTCGTGATGGGTGGCCGCGTCAAAGACCCGCGCGGGCTTGAATTCCAGGACCCGGAAAGCGTTCACGTCGTTGGCGTTTTCAGCTCCTATGACGCCGCGGTCGATGCGTGGCGCGCACAGGCGCATCGCACGGTCGATGATGCTGAAATGAAATACGTGGTGGTCCACATCCACAAGCTGCTTACGCCCGAAGAATAGGCCCGCGCGCCATCCCGCAGGGCGAATGTTTCACATGAAACATCGACCAAGACGGGTCTAGCGGGGGTCTAACCCCGGCCTGGCCCGTCCTGATAATGGCGCGTCGGAAGGGTTTCAGATGAACTCAAGCTTGTCGACGTGATAGAACCGCTCACCCGAAGGCACGGTCACTTCGATATCGTCACCCACCTGCTTGCCGATCAGCGCCCGCGCGAGCGGCGAGCTGTAGGAAATCCGCCCCTTGTTGGCGTCCGCTTCGGTCTGGCCGACGATCTGGTAACGGATCGGCTTGTCGTTTTCGTCGAGCAGGGTCACGGTCGCGCCGAAGATGATCTTGTCACCCGACAGCATGGCCGGATCGATGATCTGCGCGCGGCTGACCATGCCTTCGATCTCGCCGATCATCGCTTCGACCTGGCCCTGGCGTTCCTTGGCGGCGTGATATTCGGCATTTTCCGAAAGATCGCCGTGGGCGCGCGCTTCTTCGATGGCTTCGACGATTTTAGGGCGTTCCTCGCGCAGCACCTTGAGGTCGGCAGTCAGCCGTTCATACCCCTCGGCCAGCATCGGAGCTTTTTCCATCGTCGCCATCTTCCTGTTCTTTCTATCTAAATCTGGGACACCTGGCCTGCGACAGGGAAGAAAAAACTGTTAGCCGCCCAATCTGCACGGCTTAATGCATTCTTCGTGTCGGGTGAAATGTCAGTCAACTCCCATAATAGTCCTGCATCGAGCGGACTTCAAGCTGGTCGGGGTGGATCGCTGAAATCGCTGCCGCGACCGCCACCGATCCGGCCGCCGTGGTGTAATAGGGCACCTTGTTCGCAAGCGCGGCCTGCCGGATCGACTTGCTGTCCATCAACGATTGCCACCCTTCGGTGGTGTTGAAGATCAGCGCGATGTCACCATCGATGATCTTGTCGACGATATGCGGCTGACCTTCGGCCACCTTGTTCACCCGTTCAACCGCCAGCCCCTGTTCGCAAAGGTAGGTTTGCGTTCCGCCAGTGGCGATGATGCGGAAGCCCTGGTCGATCAATTGCCGCACCGCCGGGACGATCACCGACTTGTCGGTGTTCTTGACCGAGACGAACACCGTGCCCGAACGCGGCGGCACCATGCCTGCGCCCAGCTGTGATTTGAGGAACGCGGCTTCGAAACTGCGGTCAATCCCCATCACCTCGCCGGTCGATTTCATTTCCGGGCTGAGCGCCGGGTCGCAGCCGGGGAAGCGCGCAAAGGGGAACACCGCTTCTTTCACGGCCATATAGGGCAGATCGCGCCGGAAGGGTTCAAAACCCGAAAGTTTCTCGCCCGCCATCACCCGCGCCGCAATCTTGGCGACCGGCTGGCCGATGGCCTTGGCGACAAATGGCACGGTGCGGCTGGCGCGCGGGTTGACCTCGATCAGGTAAACCAGCCCTTCTTTCACCGCGAACTGGATATTCATCAGCCCAACCACGCCCAGCGCGTGCGCCAGCGCCTCTGCCTGACGCTCCATCTCCGCGATAATTTCCGGCGGCAGCGAATAGGGCGGCAGGGTGCAGGCAGAATCGCCCGAATGGACGCCCGCCTCCTCGATATGCTGCATCACCCCGGCGATCCGCACTTCCTCGCCGTCGCACAGCGCATCGACATCGCATTCGATCGCATCGCGCAGATACTGGTCGATCAGCACCGGGCTATCCCCCGACACGTTGACCGCGGTGGCGATGTAATTGTCGAGCTGCGCTTCGCTGTCGACAATCTCCATCGCCCGCCCGCCCAGCACATAGGATGGGCGCAGCAGCACCGGATAACCGATCCGCGCGGCCACCGCAGCGGCTTCATCGCGGCTGCGGGCGATGCCGTTTTCGGGCTGACGCAATTTCAGCTTGCTGACCAGCTTGGCGAACCGTTCGCGGTCTTCGGCAAGGTCAATCGCATCGGGCGAGGTGCCAAGGATCGGGATCCCCGCATCCTCCAGCGCCTGCGCCAGTTTGAGCGGTGTCTGCCCGCCGAACTGCACGATTACGCCGACAAGCTCGCCGTTCTGCTGTTCGACCCGCAGGATTTCGAGCACGTCCTCGGCTGTGAGCGGCTCAAAATACAGCCGGTCAGACGTGTCGTAATCGGTCGAGACGGTTTCGGGGTTGCAATTGATCATGATCGTCTCGAACCCCTGTTCCGCCAATGCGAAACAGGCGTGGACGCAGCAGTAATCGAACTCGATCCCCTGCCCGATCCTGTTCGGCCCGCCGCCAAGGATCACGACCTTGCGCCGGTCTGACGGGGCCGCCTCGCACTCAGGCTCGCCGAAACTGGGGGCTTCATAGGTTGAGTACATATAGGGCGTGATCGCCTCGAACTCGGCGGCGCAGCTGTCGATCCGTTTGAACACCGGCAGCACGCCGAGCTTGCGGCGCAGGGCGCGCACTTCGTCCTCGCTCGTCGCCCCGGCCATCGCGACCAATGCATCGTGGAGCAGGCCAGACCGTTTCGCCTGCGTTTCGCCCATGCCGCCCGCCACGCCTACCGATCGCACCGCGAGGGTCGCGAGCCGCTTGTCCGAAAAGC
>JBGSKN010000110.1:0-2719 GCA_041741215.1 Erythrobacter sp.
ATGCGCCGCGCGCGGCGTGAAATTCGCGCCATAATGCCAGCGCCGGGGCGGCGGTGTCCTGCCCCCGGTCCGCCAGCGTCGCCAGCGCAGCCATCCCGCTGCCCAGCATCGCCGCGACATCCTCGATCCCCTGGGTCAGCAGCGTCAACTGCCACGCCCTGGCATTCGCCAGCAATGGGCCGGGCAAGGCGGCGATCTGCGCAGGTTCTGCGGCGATTCGGGCGAGTTTTGCCAGTTCCTGCGCCTGGTGGTGGAGCGCATGCCACTCCGCCTCGATCACCTCGGGCGCCGCCTTGCAAGGCAGACCGGGTTGCACGCGGGGCAAGGTCGGTTCGGGCGGGAGCGTAGCCATCGGGCCAAGCCTAACCGTCGCACCTTGCCGATTGGTTAAGCCGGGCCGTGCCAATCATGCGCCCGGACGGGTCTGAGCACGGCAACGGAACAATTGTGTAGCGCGCCGCCCACGCTCTTGCTAAGCGCCGCGCCCACGCGCAAAACTGCCGCGCGCCAATTGGCGCCAAGCACCCGTAGCTCAGCTGGATAGAGCGCTGCCCTCCGAAGGCAGAGGTCACTGGTTCGAATCCAGTCGGGTGCACCAGCTTTTCCGCCATTTTCTGACGGGGCGCAGCGAGCCGCGTGGCAGTTATGGGTTCGTTACGGCGCAGCAGGGCACGATTACGGAGCGCAAAGCAGCAGCTTCCCAAGCTCCCGTAATCGACGGTTTCTCGCCATTTTGGCTGTAAACTAGCCAAAAATCGGGCCGTTAGCTTTCAAGCACTTGCAGAAAGGCTGTAAACTAAACCGAGTTGCTTGCCCCTTGTCCTCTGAAGGCAAGCGGAGATTGTGAAGGTCGCCTAGCCGAGCTTGATCATCATCCATCTTTTATTGGTAGGGGAGGCGTACCCTTGTTCGAGATCGGCGGCTGGCTTGGTCAAACTAACGAGCGGACAACCAAAATCTATGCTCATCATCATCCTGATCACCTATCAGCAGCCAAGCGCGCCGCTGATCGCAGGTAGCCTGTGGTGGTTATGTGGTCGCTACGTCCGCCAAAATGCCTGAAAACCCAACCTCAATCTTCTTGTAAATCCAGCAAATGCGTTGATTTTCCGTCATCTTCAAGCGGGGCTGTATCCTCCGAAGGCAGAGGTCACAGGTTCGAATCCTGTCGGGTGCACCATAATTTCAATCGCTGGAACAGCGCAACGCCGGCCTCTGCGGTGCGGGCATTTGTCAGCATATCGCCGCGACCATTTGCCAACCTCTCAGTCAGTCGCCCCATGCAATGGCCGCAAAAGGCGACAAGCTTCTTGCGCGCGCATGGCCGCGTTGCGATACTGTTCGGGCATTTTGCTCGCTGGCAGCCGGGCGGGGCACGGGGGGTATCCAGAATGACGACCGATCAAGCCTTTGTTGATTTCTACGCGGTGCTTCACGTTCATCCCCGATGCGATCTGCAGACGCTGGAAACTGCCTATCGGAATCTGGCGAAGCGATATCATCCTGATCATCCCGAAACTGCCGATACCGACAAATTGCGCGAAGTTCTGCAAGCATACAGGGCGTTGAAAAACCCGGATGCTCGGGCAAAATATGATGATGAATATTCCGCAAAAATCGGCTTCCCTTTTGCGGAAAACCAATTCGGCGTCGAGGGAGAGCAGCTCGCGCTTTCGGATGGTGAGGCGCACGAAACGATATTGATGCACCTGTATCGCCGCAGGCGCAGCTTTGCCCAGGATGCCGGTGTCGGGCAATATTCGTTGCAAAAGCTTGTCGGCTGTTCAGACGAGGCGTTTGATTTTCACATCTGGTATCTGAAAGAAAAGGGATTCATCAGCTATACCGAGGATGGGACCCTGGCGATAACCATCAAGGGCGTTGATCACACGATATCGATGTCTCAAGTCCACCGGCAGGAGAAACTGCGCATATCCGGATCGAGGCATAGGGATGATGAGGCCGGAGCTAATGGTGATCCATCCCCCGGTTAAGACTCAATCCTCCCACTTCTCCAGCACGCAGCCATAGCCCTTGCGATAGGTCGCGGTTGCCTCGGCCACCAGGGGGAAGCGCGCGGTAACGCTTTGGGTTGCCGGATCATCCGCCAGCGTCACCGCCTCCATCCCTGCCAGCTTGTCCCTGGTGCAATCATCAAGGCTGCGTCCCGCGACAAAGCGGCACGAACAGGCGACCCGCGCCGAATAGGCCGATGCAACGCTGCCATACCCGCTGATCGGTTCACGAAACGCCCACACCGCCGCGCCCAGCGCCGCAATGATGAACGCCAGCAGCCACAGCCCTGCGCGCAGACCCGCTCTCAGGCCCGCACGCCCGCCGCGCTTGCGTGTCAGGGAAGGTGATTTCGCCATTGCCAAGCCCCATTGCCAAACCCGACCGCATCGGGAATTGAGGGTGCGATGACCCTGAACGCCCAAAGCCATAACCGCGCGCACCTGATCGCGCCAGTGCTGCTGATGCTGAGCGGGTGCGCCGCCGCGCCGCCTGCCGAAACGCCGCTGTCGGACAATGCGCTGGCGGCTGTGACCGGTGACGCGGGCGCGCCCAAGGATCAGCTCGCGCGGCAGATCGACGATCTGTTCACGGTGAAGGGGCTGGGTGAAACCCGCGCGGTGGTGGTGATGGCTGACGGCAAACTCGCCGCCGAACGCTATGCCAGCGGTTATGACAAGGACACCCGATTCATCAGCTGGTCGAT
>JBGSKN010000111.1:0-5745 GCA_041741215.1 Erythrobacter sp.
GCGGCGCGCGGGGCTTCGGCAACCGGGGCCGGAGGCGGTGGGGGGGCAGCCGCTTCGCTACCAGGCTTGCCGAGCACGCGGCGACGCTTTACCTCGACCACCACCTTGTTGGTGCGGCCGTGGCTGAAAGTCTGCTTGACCTCGCCAGCATCGACCGACCGTTTGAGGCCGAGGGGCTTGCGGGTGGGCTGGTTGTCGTCGTCGCTCATTTTAACTCGTCAATCCTTCACGTATTCATCAAGTATCGCCGCCCCCGATATGGGCCGGTCGCTGTGGCCGGATGCGTTCCGGCCTTTATCATTCGCAATGCGCGTGTTGTTACCACCAAGGTAATCCGCAAGCCGGTCAACCGCATGCAGCACCCGCTCCGCCGCGCGCATGTCGCGGGGATGACCCGCCACGCCGAGGTGGACGACATTATCGCGGCCCAATGCCACAGACAGCGCGGTGCGGTCCAGAGGCAAGACCCGGCCCCGTTCTCCCGAACCTTCGACCTCACGCCCGACGCGCCAGGCCTGATCCAGCTTGCGCCGCCCGTCTTCGCTGCTGTCGCTGGCGTGGAGCACGGCGCCAAGCCTGCCGGAGCGAGCCTGTTCTTCAATCCGGGCCGAGCCCAGCACGATCTTGCCGCTGCGCAATTCGAGGCCCAGCCGGTCGCCCAAATGCCGCACCAGCGCCGATTCAACGCGATCGGCAAGATCATCGGGAATGGTCAGCGCGGCACCCTTGAACGCGCGCATCAGTGCCTTTTTGAGCTGGCCATCAGCCAGCGCGGTTTCCAGCATCACGCGGTCAGGCGTTATCCACGCCCCGCGCCCCGGCGCTTTGCCAGCCACATCGGGCAGCACCAACCCGTCAGGCGAAATCGCCAGACGCAGCAGATCATCCCGCGCCGAGCTTTCCCCGGAAAGGATACAGCGCCGCTCGCTCCCGACTGCAGCCGAAAGCACAGGCTCAACGATGTCGGACGTCAGGCGCTCATTGGGTGGAGTCCGCATGGGCGGCCTCCTGATTTTCGGGCCCGACGACTTCTTCGTCTTCGAACCAGTGCGCGCGGGCCGCCATGATGATTTCGTTGCCCTGTTCTTCGCTCAGGGCATATTCGCCCAGCACGCCGCCCTTGTCCTGTTCGCGCTGCGGGCGCCGCGTCGGCGGGCCGGCGGCATCATTGTTGCGGCGGCGCGGGGCTTCGCGCTTCTTGGCGATCAGTTCATCCGTCGCCAGATCAGCCAGATCGTCAAGTGTCTTGATCCCCGCTTTGCCGAGCGTGACCAGCATCGCTTCGGACAGGTGCGGCATTTCTGCCAGCGCGTCTTCAACGCCCAGTTCGCGGCGCACCTGACGATGCGCGGCTTCCTGCCGTTCGAGCGCTTCCAGCGCGCGGCTCTGGAGTTCTTCGGCGAGTTCTTCGTCGAAGCCTTCGATGGTGGCGAGTTCGGCCAGATCGACATAGGCGACTTCAACCAGTTCGGCGAAGCCTTCGGCAACCAGCAGCTGCGACAGGGTTTCGTCGACGTCGAGCTCCTCCTCGAACATCTTTGAACGTTCGGCAAATTCCTTCGACCGCTTTTCCGAAGATTCCTCTTCGGTCAAGATGTCGATCTGGTGGCCGGTCAGCTGGCTTGCCAGACGCACGTTCTGGCCACGTCGGCCAATCGCCAGGCTCAACTGATCGTCGGGCACCACCACTTCGATGCGGCCATCATCTTCGTCCAGAACCACGCGGCTGACGGTGGCAGGCTGCAACGCGTTGACCACGAAGGTCGCGGTGTCTTCCGACCACGGAATGATGTCGATCTTTTCGCCCTGCAATTCCTGCACGACGGCTTGCACGCGGCTGCCCTTCATGCCGACGCAGGCGCCGACCGGGTCGATGCTGGAATCGCGGCTGATCACGCCAATCTTGGCGCGGCTGCCCGGATCGCGGGCGGCGGCCTTGATCTCGATGATGCCGTCGTAAATTTCGGGCACTTCCTGCGCGAAAAGCTTCTTCATGAAGTCGGGGTGCGCGCGGCTGAGGAAAATCTGCGGGCCGCGATTATTGCGTTCGACCTTGGTGATCAGCGCGCGCACGCGCTCGCCCGTGCGGGCGGCTTCGCGCGGGATCTGCTGATCGCGGCGGATCACACCTTCGGCGCGGCCGAGGTTGACGATCACGTGGCCGAATTCGACCGACTTGATCACGCCGGTGATGACTTCGCCCTGACGATCCTTGAATTCTTCGAACTGGCGTTCCCGCTCGGCATCGCGGACCTTCTGGAAGATCACCTGCTTGGCCGATTGCGCATCGATGCGGCCCAGATCAACCGGGGGCAACGGATCGACGATGAAATCGCCGACCTTGGCACCGGGTTGCAGCTTTTCGCCCTGCTTGAGATCGACCTGCTTGAAGTAGTCTTCGACCTCCTCGACCACTTCGACCACGCGCCAAAGCGTCAGATCGCCGGTCAGCGGATCGAGCTTGGCCCGGATGTCGTTTTCCGCACCATAACGGTTGCGCGCCGATTTCTGGATCGCTTCTTCCATCGCCTCGATGACGATGGATTTGTCGATCATTTTTTCGGTGGCGACCGCATTGGCAATCGCGATGAGTTCAGCCTTATTGGCGGAAATGGCACTGGCCATCAGTCGTCTGCCTTTTCTTCTACGTTTTCTTCGATGAGTTCGTCAGCCCCGCTGGTATCCAGCGGGCGGGTAGCGGCAATCAGCGCGTCGGTCAGAACGAGCTTGGCCGTATGAATCTGTGTCAGCGGCAGGTGAACTTCGCCCGCCTTTACCTCGGTCATGTGCACCATACCACCTTCAAGCCCGTGGAGCACGCCCTTGTTGACGCGCTGGCCCCCAAATTCACTGGCAAAAACCTTGTCCATCACGATCCGCACTTCGTGACCCGCCCAATTGGCAAAATCCTTGTCGCGGGTCAGCGGACGGTCAATGCCCGGCGAGCTGACTTCGAGGTGATAGGCACCTTCGATCAGGACTTCGCCAGCTTCTTCGGCGGCGTCAATAACGTCGGATACCCGGCGCGACAGCGCTGCGCATTGGTCAATCACCAACTGCCCGCTGGCCGGGTCTTCGGCCATGATCTGGAGCGCCATACCGCCATCACCGGCTTCGGAAGCCAGCATCGCCACGCGCACCAGTTCAAACCCGAGCGCTTGCGCCTCTGGTTCGATCAACTGGGTAAGGCGCGCGATATCGGCCATTCTTGCTCCATCAGGCCCGCCATGCGGAAATGCGGGTTTGTGCCGGCCCCGTGCGGCGCCAGCATCCAAACCTTGTTACCACAATGTCGGGAATAGCGGCCCATTAGGCGGACATGCCCGGTTTGGCAAGTGCGAACGGTGCGGGCCGTTTCGCAAACTGTCAGTTGCGGCCAGCGACCCAACAACGGACCAGATCGCGCAAGTCCTCACGCTTGCGCCGCTCGAAGGTAGCGGCGTAATGTCGCATCGCCACGACCGCTTCATGCGCAATCGGCTGGTCGAAAGCCAAACCATTGATGCCGCCCTCAATCCCGGCAGAGCGCCGGATCGCGGTCACGAACATCTCCATGTTTTCGACGCGAAGATAACCGCATGCGCCCTCGTCCAGCGGATGCGCCAAACCGATTCGCGCACCTGTGCGCGAGAGATCGAGCAACACGCACATCTGTGTTTCGCATATCGTAATCAACCGCGCCGGTATCGATAGCCGAAGTCGTGATGCACTGCGCCGCCCGATATTTTCCAAAGGGCTGCTGTCAGGCGTGGCAAGTTTCGTCGACATGACGCTGCGAGATAGCAGCAGCGTGGTAAGCGCAGTGCGACCAGGCCCCTAAGGGTTTTTACTGAAAGTCCGGAAAGTGCATCAGACCCTAAGCGCTTTCTTCCTGCCCTTCCATCAGAGCGTGCTTGCGGATGGCGTGGCGCAGTTGGTCATAGGTCAGGTTTAGCGCCCGCGCGGTCTGGCGCTGGTTCCAGCGGTGCTTGCCCAGCGCATGTTGCAGGATCGTGCGTTCGTGGGCATCGACTGCGCCGCGCAGATCGTCGATTGCGTCAAACTCGGTCGAAGCGGACATGATACTGGCCGCCGCGCCATTGGCAGGCGGCACGGCTGGCGCGCGGCGATGTTCCGGCGGTCGCGGTCGCCACGGGCTGTCGAACGGATCGAATTGCACATGCGCAATCGGCGTCTCGGCATCGGCCCAGCGATAGACCGCGCGTTCAACCACGTTGCGCAGCTCGCGAACATTGCCGGGCCATTGGTGATCTTCGAGCGCATCCATCACGTGCGGAGCAAATCCCGGCCAGCGTTCCCAATCCAGCTCTGCTGCCATGCGCCGCCCGAAATATTCGGTCAGCACCCCGATATCGCCTTCGCGCACTCGCAGAGGCGGCAAGGTGATGACTTCAAAACTCAGCCGGTCGAGCAGATCGGCGCGAAATTCGCCGGCAGCCGCCAGCGCGGGCAGATCATCATTGGTCGCCGCGACAATCCGCACGTCGACCCGAATCGGGCGTGAGGCACCGATACGGGTGATCTCGCCATATTCGACCGCGCGCAGCAGCCGTTCCTGCGCGCCCATCGACAACGTGCCCAGTTCATCAAGGAACAGCGTGCCCCGGTCGGCTTCTTCAAACCGCCCGGCGCGCGATTTGGTCGCACCGGTAAACGCGCCCGCTTCATGGCCGAACAATTCGGCTTCGATCAGGGTTTCGGGCAGCGCCGCGCAGTTCATCGTCACCAGCGGTTCGCCCCAGCGGGACGACAGGCGGTGCAGGCGTTCCGCGATCAGTTCCTTGCCCGTGCCGCGCTCGCCGATCACCAGCACCGGGCGGTTCATCGACGCGGCGCGGCTGGCGCGTTCGACCGCATCCAGAAAGGCCCCCGACTGGCCGATAAATTGCGTTTCGTGTTGCACATCCAAACTATAGTGAAATTTCCCAATGCTTGGCAATAGAGACCAATAAGCGACGGCGGGTTTTCGCAAAAAACCAAGGGAATTGGCCTTTTCCCGAATTTGGCACACCAGTTGCAATAACTCAGGCAAGACCACGGATACCACTTGAGAGGCTCACAATGATCAACTCTGAACCCGCCGTCAGCACCTTCTGGAGCAGCAAGCTCGGGCATGCCGCGATGGCCAGCATTGCCGCCATGGTGATGATGATCGCGCTGTCATCGCAGATCCAGCCGGGCGCGGTCAGCGCCGCCCCGATCGTTCACCCCGCGTCCGAAGTCGGCGCGATGATCGAGATCGCCTGATATGGCCAATCGCAATAATCCCCTCGGGCCGGAGCGGAATGTCCCCCCCGCCAATGCTGCCGGCGACGCACGCCCCGAAAGCGTCGACCAGAGCAGCGACGCTCCGGCCCAACCCTCCCGCCTGCTGAGCGCAGGGCGGCTGTCGCGGCTTGACGAGGAAATCGAAGCCTTGCGCCGCAACCCTTCCGCGAAGCAAACGCGCGGGCGCACCGGCGAACCGGAGCAAGACCGAGTCGCACCTCGCGACCAGATCAATTCGTTTCTTGATGGAGTAGCCTTCATGGGCATTTTCAGCCGCACCCGCGATATCATCGCCGCCAATTTCAACGATATGCTCGACAAGGCCGATGACCCGACCAAGATGATCCGGATGATCATCCTCGAAATGGAGGAAACCCTGGTTGAAGTCCGCGCCAGCGCGGCGCGCACGATTGCCGATCAGAAGGAAATGCACCGCCATACCGTCAAGCTTGACCGGTTGCAGGCCGATTGGGGCGA
>JBGSKN010000112.1:0-2852 GCA_041741215.1 Erythrobacter sp.
GCGCCCACGCCCATCGGCATTGCCTGCCGCCTGTGCCACCGCCCGCGCTGCATCGCCCGTTCCGCCCCGCCATTGGGCCGCGAAATCGTGCCCGCGCGCTTTCGCGAAAGCGGCGTGCCGTTCGATTTTTCGATGGAATAAGCGCTATTGTCGGCCCTTTTCCGCACCTCTCCGCCGCCTTTTCAATCCTTTGTGACCCGCCGTTCGCGCCACCTCCCATCTTTGCTTGTGACCCGGTGTTACAGGGACTAGATGCAACAGATGGCCGGAGAACTGAGAGACAATCGCGGGCGCGGCGATGCGGAATGGGGCTTTCCCCCGATCCATGCCGAGGGCCGCAAGTTCGGAATTATTGCTGTCGGCATCGCGCTGGTGTTCCTGCTGCTGCTCGATTGGGAGATAGTGGGCTGGCCGCTGCTGGCGCTATCGGCAGGCGTGTTCGCTTTCTTCCGCGATCCGGAACGCGTGGTGCCGCAGGCGGAGCGTGCGGTGGTTTCCCCGGCTGATGGGCTGGTTTCGCTGATCGCGCAGGTTCCCCCCCCGCCCGAATTGCAGGGCCGTGATGGCGATGGCGCGGATGGGCTGGGGAGCGATCCGGTAACGCGCATTTCCATCTTCATGTCGGTGTTCGATGTGCATATCAACCGCGCGCCGATCGCGGGCACGGTGAAGCGCATCGTCTATATCCCCGGTGCCTTCATGAATGCCGATCTCGACAAGGCGAGCGAGGAGAACGAGCGTCAGCATATCCTGATCGAGCGGGCGGACGGCACGCGCATCGGATTTACCCAGATCGCCGGGCTGGTGGCGCGGCGGATCGTGCCCTTCATCAAGCCGGGCGATACGCTGGCGGCAGGGCAACGTGTGGGCCTGATCCGTTTCGGCAGCCGGGTGGATGTCTTCCTGCCCGCAGGAACCGATCCGCGCGTGCTGCTGGGCCAGCGGGTTATCGCGGGCGAGACGATCCTGGCCGAAATCGGCACGCAGGGCCTGCTTGAAGGCGTCAGCCAGTGAGCGATCATCCGCGCGATCGGGGCAATCTGGGCGATCGGGATGACGGATTCGATGACGATGCACCGGCAACCCCTGGTCCGGCATGGCTCGGCCCCAAGGCGAGCGAGCACGAGCAGGTAACGCGATCGCGCGGCGGAAATGGCCTGTCGCTGCGCGCGGTGCTGCCCAATGCCATCACCGCCGCAGCGCTGTGTTCGGGGCTGACGGGAATCCGCTTTGCGATCGAGGGCGATTGGGAAAAATGCCTGTTCGCGATCCTGCTGGCGGGCCTGCTGGACGGGATCGACGGGCGCATCGCGCGGCTGCTGAAGGCGCAATCGCGCTTCGGTGCGGAATTGGACAGCCTGGCCGATTCGCTCAGTTTCGGAATGGCACCGGCGATCGTGCTGTTCCTGTGGTCTTTGCAGGATCTGCCGCGGCTGGGCTGGTTTGCCGCGCTGGGCTTTGCCATCTGCTGCGCATTGCGGCTGGCGCGTTTCAATGCGCAGATCGACGTGGAGGAGCAGCCGCACAAATCGGCCGGCTTCTTTACCGGGGTTCCCGCGCCGGTGGGGGCAGGGCTGGTGTTCCTGCCGATGTATGGCTGGCTCGCCAGCGAGGGCGAACTCACGTGGCTGCGCGAACCCTGGCTGATCGCGGCCTGGAGCGTGGCGATTGCGGTGCTGATGATTTCCAACATCGCCACGCTGAGCTGGAAATCGATCCGCCCTTCGAGCGATCTGCGCATCGCCGCGATTGCCATTACCGGTCTTCTGTTCGCCGCGCTGATTTCCGAACCCTGGTGGACGCTGGCGGGAATCTGCCTGGTCTATCTGGCGCTGATGCCGCTGGGCATCATGCGTTATGCCAGGGCAAAGAAGGCCCGCCGCGCCGCCGCTATGCCGCCAGCGCCCGAACGAAGGCCGCTTGCGGTTGACGAAGTGGAAGGCGCGCTTGCTCGCCGCGCGCCGCCTCAGCCCGGTCAAGATCGGTAAGTTCTGCCCGAATGGCGCGATAATGGCGCAGCGCCAGCGCCAGCGAGGCGTGGCACGAGGCGATCGAAACCGCCGCCACCAGACCGAAGAACAGCGAAATCGCGATCGGCAATAGCATCATCGAAAACCCCAGCATAAAGCGCGCTCTGCGCATCCCATGCATCTTTGTTCCATCAATGTTCCGCGCCGTCAAGCAATTTGTTCTTCCAATGTTCCGCGTTAACGTCAGCCGCGATCAGCCAGGCATCTTTCTGCTGGATATATGCGCCCGCCTCGGCTAAGCGCCGCCGCGCCGGATGGTTCTTGCGGATTTCCCCGCAAAGCGCGCTCCGGCAAATCCACATGGATGGCACACATGCCGGTGCCGCCTTCGGCCTTTTCAGGCCGTCGTCGGTTCCCCGCTGTCCAGAGGCATAACCGGAAAGGAATTTACCTATGGCGGCTCCTACCGTCACCATGCAGCAATTGATCGAGGCCGGGGCCCACTTCGGCCACCAGACCCACCGCTGGAACCCGCGGATGAAGCCGTATATCTTCGGCGACCGCAACGGCGTTCACATCATCGACCTGTCGCAGACCGTGCCGCTGTTCGCGCGCGCGCTCGATTTCGTCGAATCGACCGTTCGTTCGGGCGGCAAGGTGCTGTTCGTCGGCACCAAGCGTCAGGCGCAGGAGCCGATTGCCGAAGCTGCGCGCATGTCGGGCCAGCATTTCGTCAACCACCGCTGGCTGGGCGGGATGCTCACCAACTGGAAAACGATCAGCGGTTCGATCCGCCGTCTCAAAAGCCTCGAAGAGCAGCTTTCGGGCGACACCAGCGGGCTGACCAAGAAGGAAGTCCTCCAGCTTACCCGTGAACTGGGC
>JBGSKN010000113.1:0-2844 GCA_041741215.1 Erythrobacter sp.
GTTGGCACCTCGGCCCCCGTAAGCAGCGTATACCCCACCCCGGCAAGCGCGCCTGCCGCCGCCGCCACTATCGGCAGCCGAATCCTGAGCGCCAAAGCTGGCCACAGCGCCAACAACCGCAGCGCCGCGAAATAGGCCGCCGCAATCACCGCGCTTACGTGCAACCCGCTGATCGAAAGCAGGTGGGTGAGCCCGGAGTCGCGCATCGCCACCTCGTCTGCCTCGGTTATGCTGCCGCGATCGCCGCTGGCAAAGGCCGCCGCAATCGTGCCTGCCGAACCATCCACCCGCGTGCGGACATGCGCGGCAAGCCGACGCTGGACACTGGCAATCCCGCCCGCCTGTGGTGCGGTGCGGATTATCTCAAGCGGGCCGATCATCGTCCCCGTCGCCGCCAGCCCTTTGAACCATGCGGCGCGGGCGAAATCATAACTGCCGGGGAGCATCGGGCTGGAGGGCGGCATCAAACGCGCACGCAGCCGCACCACCGCGCCCTCGGCCAAACCGGACGGCACACCGCCTTCGCCAAATGCGGCGAGCGGGACATTGATCCTGACCTTGCGCGCGGTACCCGTTTCAAAATCACGCACCGCCAGCGTCAAGCGCAGCCGCCCATCGGCAGGCTGGTCTTCGCGATCGAGCACATGGCCCTGCAGCCGCTCCACCACCGGCCGCGCAATCGGTTCGGCCCCGACCATTTCCGACCGCGCCCAGATTACCGCGATCCCGAAAGCGAAGATCAGGCCGCCAGCCACCACCGCAAGCCGCAATTGGGCGCGATGTTCGTCTGCCGCGCTGCCCGGCGGCCACGCGACTATCGCTGCCAGAGCGGCCGCCACGCCGATTGCGATGGCCGCGCACCATTGCCACATCCCCGGCAACACGAACCACGCACCGATTCCCCCGGCAAAGATCACCGCCAGCCACGGCGCGCGGTCAAACCCGGCGCGGGCGAGGAAGGCCTCTGCCGCATCGGCCAGACGCGCTCCGATTGCACCGCGCTGCCGGCCCCAGACGCTGGACATTCGCCCCGTGGTTTGCCAAGGGCGCGGCATTGCTCCGCCAGCGGCATCTCTGCCGCCTGGATCGTCCCCCATAGGAATGATCGGCACATCGCGCATCGGCTTGTCCCCTGACCGGCCCCTCTCGCCAAGCCGCTCAAAGTGAACAGGAATTGATAGCTCATGGCAAGCGAAAGCAGCACAGGCGGCAAAGCCCCCGCAGCTGAGGTAGTTACCCGCTTCGCACCATCGCCCACCGGATACCTGCATATTGGTGGCGCGCGCACCGCCTTGTTCAACTGGCTCTATGCCCGCCACCACGGCGGGCGCACGCTGCTGCGGATCGAGGATACTGACCGCAAACGGTCAACCCAGGACGCGATCGACGCGATTATCGAAGGGCTGGGCTGGCTTGGGCTGGACTATGATGCCCCGCCGATATTCCAGTCCGATCAGGCCGAACGCCATGCCGAAATCGCCTGGAAGCTGCTCGATGCAGGTCACGCCTACAAGTGCTTCGCCACCCCGCAGGAACTCGAAGCCATGCGCGATGAACAGCGCGCCCTGAAGAAGCCGATGCGTTACGACGGGCGCTGGCGTGATCGCGATCCGGCTGAGGCACCGGAGGGCGCGCCCTTCACCATACGGATCAAGGCCCCGGTCGAAGGCGAAACCACCATCAATGATCGTGTTCAGGGGCGCGTTTCGGTCAACAATGCCGAGATTGACGATTACATCATCCTGCGCGCGGACGGCACGCCCACTTACATGCTCGCCGCCCCTGTCGACGATCATGACATGGGTGTGACCCATGTGATCCGCGGCGACGATCACTTCAACAACGCCTTCCGCCAACTGCCGATCATCCGCGCGATGAACGCGATCGAAGGCAGCTGGCCCGATCCGGTCTATGCCCATATTCCGCTGATCCACGGTTCAGACGGCGCGAAATTGTCAAAGCGCCACGGTGCTTTGGGGGTCGAAGCGTACCGCGACGAATTCGGCATCCTGCCCGAAGCCTTGTTCAATTACCTGCTGCGCCTTGGCTGGGGTCACGGCGACCGCGAAGAAATCACGCGCGATGAGGCAGTGGCGCTGTTCGACCTTGACGCGGTTGGCAAAAGCCCGTCACGATTTGACCTCAAGAAGCTTGAAAACCTTAACGGCCATTACCTGCGCGAAGCTGATGATGCCCGGCTGGCGTCGCTGGTGGCAGCGCGGATTGGCGAAAATGCCGATGAAGCGCTGCTGGCCCGCGCCATGCCAGTGCTCAAAGTGCGTGCCAAGAACCTGGGTGAAATTGCTGAAGGTGCAGGATTTTTGTTCGCCACTCGTCCGCTGGAAATCACCGAAAAGGCCGCGCAGTTGCTCGACGCACCTGCGCGAGCGATTTTGCGAAAGATTTACAACCGCCTCAGTGCGGAAAACGACTGGACAAGCGAGGCGCTCGAAGCCACTACAAAAGCGCTCGCCGAGGAACAGGGATTGGGCCTTGGCAAGCTGGCGCAGCCAATGCGCGCGGCGCTGACCGGGACAACCACCTCACCCGGTATTTTCGATGTTCTGGTCCTTTTGGGACGGGATGAAGCTCTGGCCCGGCTCGACGCACAAGCTGCGTAAATGCGACGGCAAGGGCAAGGAATTAGAACAGGAGACTGATCGTGGCAGACAAGCTGGCGAAACTCGATCTGGGCGGAAAATCGCTCGAATACAACGTGCTCGAAGGCAGCACCGGCCCGGACGTGATCGATATCCGCAAGCTGTATGCGCAAACCGGGGCGTTCACTTTCGACCCTGGATTCACCTCAACCGCGAGCTGCGAAAGTGCGCTGACCTATATCGA
>JBGSKN010000114.1:0-2697 GCA_041741215.1 Erythrobacter sp.
CGGCCAATATCGAAACTGGCCCCGGCAGCCAGTGGCGGCGCGATCTCCGCCCGCCAGCTCGCGAAATCGCCGCCCTGCCGCGCCTCCAGCAGCGCGTCCTGCGGCACGCATATCTTGTCGGTGCAGGCGAGGTATTCGACATGGCCGGTGACACGCGGCAGGATGCTGACATCCGCGCCGGGCGGCACGATCACCGGCACCAGCACCGCGTGGGTGCCTTCGTAGATATGGTTCATCAGCCCGCTGATGGAGAGCCGCTGCGGCACCGGATAGCGCGCCTCACCCAACTGCCAGCCTTCGGGCAGGTTGAGCGCCAGCTTCATCCCCTGCCCCGCATCACCGGGGTTTGACCAATATCCGTGCCATTCGTGCGCTCTGGGGGTGAAACGCAGGCCCAGCATCCATTCCTTGCCCGCCACCGGCGCGCCATCCGCAAACAGCGTGACCGCGATATTCTGATCGCCGTAACGCGCCTGCGCCGGGGACATCTGCGTCGGGGCCGGGGGCAGGGGCGGCTGGACCGTCAGCGCCAGCACACCCCCCGCCAGCATCACACTTGCGATCAGCGCAAGCACCGATGCAGCGAATTGTCGGGTGATCGAAGGGAAGGTTCTTGCGCGGGACACAGGCAACCCTCTAGGCTTGGCGCGCAATTTTCGCAATCGGAGCGCGCCCGTGACCAGGCCAGAAACAGACACAAGCGACCTCGTGATCCTTGGCGGAGGGCTGGGCGGGATGACGATGGCGCTCGCCGCCGCAACCAAAGGCCTTTCCAGCCACGTGATCGACCGCGCCGACCCGGCCGAACTCACCGCCGAGGGCTTTGACGACCGCGCCACCGCGATTTCGACCGCAAGCTGGCATCTGTTTGAAAATATCGGAATTGCCCAAGGCCTTGAACAATTCGCCTGCGACATCGCCAGCATCGCCGTGACTGATCAGAACAAGCCCGGCAGGCTCGATTTCCAACCCGGCCCCGAAGGCGGAACGCTGGGGCGGATGCTTCCCAACCGCCGGCTCAGGCTCGCGCTGTTCGAAGCGGCAGCAAAAGAACCGCTGATCCACTGGACCGCCAAGGCCACCGTCACCGAGCGCCAGCGCGGCGAACATGGCGTCGCCGCCGTGCTGGCTGATGGCACCAGATTGAACGGCCGGTTGATGATTGCCGCCGAGGGCCGCCAATCACCGACGCGCGAGTCTGCGGGCATCTCCATTGCCAAGTGGGATTACAATCACCGCGCGATCATCACCGGGCTGACCCATGAACAGCCGCATCACCATGTCGCGTGGGAAATCTTTTACCCCGCCGGGCCGTTTGCGCTGCTGCCGATGAATGATGACGCGGACGGCACCCACCGTTCATCGCTGGTCTGGACGGTGTCCGAAGCCGACGGGGCGGGCGTGATGAAGCTGGGCGACCGGGCGTTTCTGGCCGAGGTGGAAAAGCGCATGGGCGGGGTGCTGGGCAAGGTGCTCAGCGTCGGCCAGCGTTCATCCTACCCGCTCGGCTTTCACCATACGGCCAAGATCACCGGCGAACGCCTCGCGCTGATCGGCGATGCGGCGCATGGCATTCACCCCATTGCAGGGCAGGGGCTGAACCTTGGCCTGAGAGACGTGGGCGCGCTGGCCGAGGTGCTGGGCGATGGCGTGCGGCTGGGCCTTGATCCGGGCGACCCCGAATTGCTCAAGCGTTACGAGGCGTGGCGCGGGCTGGACAGCTTCATGGTGGCGCTGGCGACCGATGGGCTGACCCGCCTGTTCGGGGTGCGCGGCAAAACCGCATCGGCGGTGCGGCGGCTGGGCATGGCGGCGGTGCAGCGCACGCCGATGCTCAAGAGCTTTTTCATGGACGAAGCGCGCGGGGTGGCAGGGGACTTGCCCGCGATCCTCAGGGCATAACCAGCGGGCTGTTCAACTGCCGCACCGGATTGCCCGCCCCGTCGCGCAACCCGCGCTGATCGAGCACGGCTGCGGTTTCGATCACCTCCAGCGCGTCCATTGCCTTGCGAAAGCGTTCGGCATCGGCAATCCAGGTTTCGGCCTTGTCCGCGCCGGGCATCCCCTTCACTTCATCAATCGCGTTCTGATAGCGGCCCTGTTCCAGCGCCCAGCGCGCGCGTTCCAGCCGCCTTTGCGGTTCTGGCGAAGGGGTGCTTTCGCGCCGGAACACGAACAATTGGCTCAATTCGCGCTGGAACGAGGCCCAGGATGGCCCATCGCTGCTTTCGCGCAGCTGCGGCCCCAACCCTTCTAGCCGAGCGACCAGCCCATCCAGCCGGATCGGATTGCGCGAAAATTCGATGATGGTGGCCACCGCATTGGGCCATTGATCGCCAAACCGCAGCCGCAGCTGATCGGCCAGATAGCCCAGTTCCGCCCCGCGTTCGACCGCGCGGCGGGTGGCAAAGGCAATCAGCAGGCTTTCCGCGCGCGCGGCCACTAGTGTGTCGCCGATGATCACCAGCAGCGAGTACGCGCCTTCGACGCCCGTGAGGGCCTCGGCGAGCTTCTCCTCGGGCTTCTCGGCGCGCGACTTGGCGAGCCGATGCACGATCACCTCGGAATCCATCGTCGAACTGAAGATCGAACCTTCGTCCTCGAGCTCGTGCCGGATCTCGGTCGCATTGGTCAGATTGCCGTTGTGCGCGAGCGAGATGTGCCCGCCCTTGAAGCGCACCAACGCCGGCTGCGCAT
>JBGSKN010000115.1:0-8580 GCA_041741215.1 Erythrobacter sp.
CCAGCGCGGCGGGCGCGGTGGCGGCGCAGGGAAGCGCGCAATATCTTCAGGCGGCAATCACGCTGGCGGCGCTTTCGGGCGTGATGCTGGCGCTGCTGGGCCTGCTGCGCATGGGCTTCCTCGCCAACCTTCTGTCTCACCCGGTAATCAGCGGCTTCATCACCGCCAGCGGCATTCTGATCGCCACCAGCCAGGCAAAGCACATTCTGGGCATCGCTGCGGGCGGTGACAACTGGCCCGATATGCTGGGCGCGCTGGCCGGAACGCTGAACCAAACCAATGGCTGGACGCTGGCGGTGGGCATTCCGGCCACCGCGTTCCTGTTCTGGGTGCGCCGGGGATTGAAGCCCGCGCTGATCAAGCTGGGACTGAAACCGCGCGCGGCCGATATCGCCGCCAAGGCTGGCCCGGTGCTGGCGGTGGCGGTGACG
Organism: Erythrobacter sp.; assembly: GCA_041741215.1. GTDB lineage: Bacteria > Pseudomonadota > Alphaproteobacteria > Sphingomonadales > Sphingomonadaceae > Erythrobacter. Next base: position 432 of record JBGSKN010000115.1, read on the forward strand.
ATCCTTGCCGCGATCGCGTTTGATCTGGGGGGCAAGGGGGTGAGGCTGGTCGGCGCGATACCTGCTGGCCTGCCGCCCTTCGCGCTGCCCTCTGCCGATCTGGCGCTGATCGAAAAGCTGTGGGTGCCCGCGCTGCTCATTTCGATCATCGGCTTTGTCGAAAGCGTATCGGTAGCCCAGACGCTGGCCGCCAAGCGCCGCCAGCGGATCGCCCCCGATCAGGAACTGGTGGGGCTTGGCGCGGCCAATATCGCCAGCGCCCTGTCCGGCGGCTATCCGGTAACGGGCGGCTTCGCGCGATCGGTGGTGAATTTCGATGCCGGGGCGAAAACGCCAGCGGCCGGGGCCTATACTGCGGTAGGCATCGCGCTCGCCAGCCTGTTCCTCACCCCGCTGCTCACCAGCCTGCCCGTGGCCACGCTGGCTGCCACCATCATCGTTGCGGTGCTGAGCCTGGTGGATCTGAAGACCCCGCGCCAGCTGTGGGTCTATTCCAAGGCCGATTTCGCCGCGCATGGTGCCACCATCGCCATCACCCTGCTGGCGGGCGTGGAGTTGGGGGTGATCGCGGGCGTATTGGTCGGGCTGCTGCTGTATCTGTGGCGCGCCAGCCGCCCGCACGCCGCGATCGTAGGGCGGGTTCCGGAAACCGAACATTTCCGCAATGTGGACAGGCATCAGGTATTCACCGCGCCGCATATCCTCTCGATCCGGATCGACGAGAGCCTCACCTATCTCAACGCCCGCTGGCTGGAGGAATATGTGCTGGAACGCGTGGCAGAGCGCCCCGCGCTGCGCCACGTGATCCTGATGGCGAGCGCGGTGAACGAGATCGACGCATCGGGGCTGGAGAGCCTGGAGGCGATCAACCACCGGCTGGCGGACGGCGGCATCGGCCTGCACCTGTCCGACGTCAAAGGCCCGGTGATGGACCGCTTGCTGCGCACGCATTTTGTCGGGGAACTGAACGGGCGGGTGTTCCTGTCGCAATCGCGCGCCTTTGCCCAACTGCTGGCCGATGACGGCACCCACACCCCCCCGCCCGACGATTTCCCGCGCGGGATGATCTGATGGGATGGCGCAGGGCGCTGCGCGACAGCGGCAGGATTTGCGCACCCCATTTACATGTTTTACTAATTATATGCAGCAAATCGCCATTTTTGGCCATTTTTCCGATAAATTCTGTTCATTCAAATTATCGTTTAACGTAATCTGATAATTGAACTGGCCGGGACGCGCCTTTGCGGATATACATGGCGCATCAACCGCAGAAGGATTTTCGACATGAGCCTGCACATTGGCGACACCGCCCCCGATTTCACCACCGACAGCACCATCGGCCCGATCAGCCTGCACGATTGGGCCGATGGCAGCTGGGTGTTCTTCTTCAGCCATCCGGCCGATTTCACCCCCGTCTGCACCACCGAAATGGGGGCCACCGCCCGGCTTGCCGGCGAATTTGCCGCGCGCAACACCAAGCCGCTCGGCCTATCCACCGATACCGCCGCCGAACACCGCGCATGGATTGCCGATGTCAACGAAACGCAGGGCGTGAACCTGCAATTTCCCATCGTCGACGATGCCGATCTCAAGATCGCGCAGCTGTATGACATGATCCACCCCGGCCAGAGCGAAACCGCGGCCGTGCGATCGGTCTTCATCATCGATCCGGCGAAGAAAATCCGCCTGATGATGACCTATCCGATGAGCGTGGGGCGCAATTTTGCCGAAATCCTGCGGGTGATCGACAGCCTGCAACTCGCTGATCGCGCGGGCGTGGTCACCCCGGCCGACTGGATGCCTGGCGATGATGTCATCATCCCGCCGTCGGTCAGCGATGCCGATGCGCGGGCAAAGTTCCCGCAGGGCTTCACAACGCTGAAGCCCTATCTGCGGATGACCAAACTCGCCTGATCCGATTGTTCCACCCCCTTGCCGGTGCGCCTCTTCCCCTCCTCCGGGCGCACCGGCATCCCACCGGCATCCCGATTGCGGGAAATGCAATAGCACTTGCGTTCCTGCCATTTTGGCATGATCCGCAGATGAGATAGGAAGCAGCGCCATGTTCGATCAGGCCGACGCCCTCTTGCTCGCCCGCATCCAGTTTGCCTTCACGGTGAGCTTCCATTTCATCTTCCCGGCGTTCTCGATCGGGCTGGCGAGCTATCTCGCGGTGCTGGAGGGGCTGTGGCTCAGGACCGGCAAGGCGCTCTATCTCGATCTGTTCAAATACTGGCTCAAGATCTTTGCCATCACCTTTGCGATGGGCGTGGTTTCCGGCATCGTGATGTCCTATCAGTTCGGCACCAACTGGTCGGTGTTTTCGGACAAGGCCGGGCCGGTGATCGGCCCGCTGATGGCTTACGAGGTGCTGACCGCCTTTTTCCTTGAGGCCGGGTTCCTCGGCGTGATGCTGTTCGGGATGAACAAGGTCGGGCCAAGGCTGCATTTCATGGCCACGCTGATGGTGGCTGCCGGCACTTTCGTCAGCGCCTTCTGGATCCTTTCGGTCAACAGCTGGATGCAGACCCCGGTCGGCCATATATTGGGCGCGAACGGTCAGTTCCTGCCCGGCGGGAGCTGGTGGGATATCGTGTTCAACCCCAGCTTCCCCTATCGTCTGGTGCACACCGTTACCGCCGCTTACCTGACGACTGCCTTTGTGGTGGGCGCGGTGGGCGCGTGGCACCTGCTCAAGGACCGCGCCAACCTGCATGCGCGCAAGATGTTCTCCATGGCGATGTGGATGGCAGCGCTGGTTGCCCCGGTGCAGATCTTCCTTGGCGACATGCACGGGCTCAACACGCTGGAACATCAGCCCGCAAAGGTGATGGCGATGGAGGGGCATTATCAGAGCCACCCCGAAGGCGCGCCGCTGATCCTGTTCGGCATTCCCGACAGCGAGGCAAGGACCGTGCGCTATGCGATCGAGATTCCCAAGGCGTCCTCGCTGATCCTGAAGCATGACTTGAACGCGCCAATGGCCGGGCTGGACACCGTTCCCGATGATGAGGAGCCGCCGGTAGGAACCGTCTTCTGGGCCTTCCGCATCATGGTCGGGATCGGGTTCGGCATGCTCGGCATCGGGCTGTGGAGCCTCATCGCGCGCTGGCGCGGCAGGCTCTATGACTGGGGCTGGCTCCACCGCGCGGCCATCGCCATGGGGCCATCGGGGTTCGTGGCGGTCATCGCCGGTTGGATCACCACCGAGGTCGGGCGCCAGCCCTGGGTCATCTACGGCCTGCTGCGCACCGCCGATGCGGCCAGCCCGCTCGATGCGCCCGCAGTCGGCGCTTCGCTGCTGGCCTTCGTGGTGGTCTATTTCGCAGTCTTCGGTGTCGGCACCTGGTATATCCTGCGCCTGATGAAGAAAGCGCCGGAGCCGGGCGAGAAGGGCGTTGCCCGGACCGAAACCGGCCCCGTCCGCACCGCCGGGATAACCCCCGGCCTCGCCAAGGAGCAGATGCGCGAAGGAGACGCCCAATGATCGATCTGACCATCATCTGGGCCTTCATCATCGCCTTTGCCGTATTCGCCTATGTGGTGATGGACGGGTTCGATCTGGGTATCGGCATCCTGTTCCCGACCTTTGCCGTCGGGCCGGAGCGCGACAAGGCGATGAACTCCATCGCGCCGGTGTGGGATGGCAACGAAACCTGGCTGGTGCTGGGCGGCGGCGGGCTGCTTGCCGCTTTTCCGCTCGCCTATGCCATTATCCTGCCCGCGACCTATCCGCTGATCATCGCCATGTTGCTGGGGCTGGTGTTTCGCGGGGTGGCGTTCGAATTCCGCTGGCGCGATCCGGCGCACCGGGCGTTCTGGGACGCTTCCTTCACCGCCGGATCGCTGATCGCCGCGATGGCGCAGGGGATGACGCTGGGCGCACTGCTGCAAGGCATCGAGGTCGCAGGCCGCGCCTATGCCGGAAGCTGGTGGGACTGGCTGACACCCTACACGCTGCTGACCGGGCTGGGCACGGTGGCGGGATACGCCTTGCTCGGCAGCACATGGCTGGTGTGGAAGCTGGATGGCGAGGCGCAGGCCCATGCCCGCAGGCTGGCCTTGCGCGCGGCCATCGCCACATTGGCGCTGCTCGGCGCGGTCAGCCTTTATACACCTTTCCTCGAAGCGGAATATTTCGCCCGCTGGTTCACCATGCCCAGCATATTGTTCGCCAGCCAGGTTCCGCTGCTGACCGCCATCGCCGTCTATTTTCTGTTTCGCGGGCTGGCGAAAGGGCAGGACGCGGTGCCGTTCCTGATGAGTCTCGCGATTTTCCTGCTCGGCATGGCAGGGCTGGGGGTCAGCATGTGGCCGCATGTTATTCCCGGCAGCGTGACCATCTGGGACGCCGCCGCGCCATACAGCAGTCAGGTGTTCATGCTGGTGGGCGTGGCGATCACCCTGCCGCTGATCCTGGGCTACACCGCGTGGAGTTACTGGGTGTTCCGCGGCAAGGTTGGCGACGAGGGGTATCACTGATGGGGCACCCCGCGCTCAAGCAGCGAAGCGGTAGCGCAGACGACGACGCCCCGCTTTGGCAACGCCTCGCCTGGATGGCGGGCATCTGGGCGATGAGCGTCGCCGCGCTGGGGATGGTGGCTTACGTCATCCGGCTGTGGATCGCACCATAACCCAAACGCCTGAGCGCCAAAAAATCGCTTGCCCCGCGCCGCTGCATGGTCTGAATCCTTCCTCGAAGAGAAAAGGGAGAGATCACGGCCATGACCAATTTCGGCGCGATGCAGAACGAGATTTACAATGCCGGGCTGAGCGGCATCCTGCCAACCTGGCCGGTCGATTTTGCCACGCTGGAAAAGCGCGCGCATCAGGCGCTCGGGCCGATGCTGACCAATTATGTCGCGGGCGGGTGCGGGGACGAATACACGCAGGATCAGAACGCCGCCGCGTTCCATCACTGGGGCATGGTGCCGCGCATGATGGTCGATTGCAGCACCCGCGATCTGTCGATCGAACTGTTCGGCCATACATATCCCACCCCGCTGTTCATGGCTCCGATCGGTGTGAACGGAGAGGCGACGCAGGATCGCCATGGCGATATCGCCGCCGCGCGCGCATCGGGGCTGACGGGGGTGCCGTTTTGCGCATCGACGCTCGCCAATGATCCGCTTGAGGATGTGAAGGCGGCCTGCGGGGATACGCCTGCATGGTTCCAGCTTTACACTCCGCGCAACCGCGAACTGGCGATCAGCCTGATCCGCCGGGCCGAGGATGCGGGCTACAAGGCGCTGGTGGTGACGCTGGATACCTGGGTAACAGGGTGGCGCCCGCGTGATCTGAATGCATCAAACTTTCCGCAGTTGCGCGGCAAGGTCTTGCAGAATTACTTCACCGATCCGGTGTTCCGTTCGCTGCTGGCCAAGCCGCCGGAGGAGGATGTCAGCGCGGCAATCTTCACCTGGGCGGCGACATTCGGGCAGGTGCTGACGTGGGAGGACATGGCGTGGTTCAAATCGGTCACGAAGCTGCCGATTGTCCTCAAGGGGATCTGCCACCCCGACGATGTGCGCCGTGCGGTCGATAGCGGGGCGGATGCGGTCTATTGTTCCAACCACGGCGGGCGGCAGGCCAATGGCGGGATCGCCACCATCGATCTGCTGGGCGATGTGGTGCAGGCTGCGGGCGATACCCCGGTGCTGTTTGACAGCGGAATCCGATCCGGCACCGACGCGGTCAAGGCGCTGGCGATGGGCGCGCGCGCGGTCGGCGTCGGGCGCCCCTATACTTATGGACTCGCGCTGGGCGGGGCCGAGGGCGCGGCGTGGGTGTTACGATCAATTCTTGCAGAAGCTGATCTTTTGATGGCCGTTAACGGTTATCCGACTCTGGCAGATGTGCGTTCTGCCGGGGCGCATCGCACCGATCGGTGAAATCCGGGAAGGCAACCGCGTTAACTCTATTTGGTTTGTGTTTTCCACAGATTTGCTGTTAACTTGATGAATAACAATCAGCGAATCGGGAAGCGATCAATGGCAAGACCAACCATCTGGTCCAGCGGGCCAGACCCCATGCGCCGCACTGTCTGCATCCAGGACGAACATTCGCGCCGCGCGCGTTATGGCCGGATTCGGCCGATGCAATCCGGCCAATCGCTGCTTTCGCGGATTGTCCACCTGATCGCGTAAACCAGACCAGCGGGGCACCGGCGCGGCCTACCCGCCCGCTTTGGCCATGATCACCAGCTTGGTATCGGTAAAGGCGAGGTAGCCTTCTTCGCCGCCTTCCGATCCGAACCCGCTATCGCCGACCCCGCCGAACGGGGTTTCGGGCGATGATACGATCAGCTGGTTGATCCCCACCATCCCGGCCCGAAGGCTCCGGCCAAGGTAGTGCGCTTCGTCAAGGTCGCCCGAAAAGGCATAGGCGGCAAGGCCATAACGCAGGCTGTTGGCGATTCGCACCGCGTCCTCGATTGCGTCAAACGGAACGATCCCGGCAATCGGGCCGAACGGTTCTTCGGTCATGAAGCGGCTGTCGGGCGCGGGATTGGCGATTACCGTGGGCTGGAAGAAGAACCCGCTGCCTGCGATTACCGATCCCCCGGTGACGATCTCACCGCGATTGCCGCCGGCATCGGCGACCACCGCTTCCATCGCCGCAATCCGCCGGGCGTGGGCCAGCGGCCCCATATCAACGCTGTCATCCGCCCCCGGATCGCCAACCTTCATCCGGCCCGCGCGCGCGGCGAATTCGGCAACGAAGCTGTCATAGACCTCGCGCGCCACCAGAAACCGTGTGGGCGAGACGCAGACCTGCCCGGCATTGCGGAACTTGGTCGCAGCGCACATCGCGACTGCACGGTCGAGATCGGCGTGCTTGCTGACGATCACCGGGGCATGGCCGCCCAGTTCGGGGGTGAAGCGCTTCATCTCCTTCGCCGCCAGCGCGCCCAGATGCTTGCCCACCGCAGTCGACCCGGTGAAGCTGACCTTGCGGATGGCGGGCGCGGTGATCAGGTGTTCCGATACCGGGCCGGGATCGCCGTAAACCAGGTTCAGCACCCCTGCGGGCAGCCCGGCATCGACAAAGCATTCGACCAGCAATTGCGCCGAAGCAGGCGAGTTTTCGGCGGGTTTCAGGATCGCGGTGCAGCCCGCCGCCAGCGCGCCCGCGATTTTCTTGGCAGGCAGGTTGATCGGGAAGTTCCACGGAGTGAGGAGCACACAGGGGCCGACCGGTTCGTGCGTCACCATCTGCGCAATCAGGTTTGCCCCGCGCGTCGGGATCAACCGTCCGCCGCGGCGCTTGGCTTCTTCCCCCAGAAAATCGATCACATCGGCTGACCCAATAATCTCCCCCACGGCCTGCGCGCGCGGTTTGCCCATTTCGGCGGTGACGGTGTGGGCGATGGCAGGGGCGCGTTCGCGCAGCAGATCGGCGGCGCGGCGCAGGATCATGTAGCGTTCTGCGCCGGGCGTCCTGCTCCAGGTGACAAACGCTGCGTCGGCGGCGGCGATCGCGGCATCAAGCTGCGCGGGCGACGCCTTGGGGCACTGCCCGATCACCCGCCCGGTGGCGGGGTTCACCACATCCATCGACCCGGCCTCTCCGCTGGCGATCCATTCGCCGTTGATGAACATTCTGACGGTCGGATATTCGGCGGGGTAGGCGGTCATGAGGTGGCTCCTGTCTGGCAATCGAGCTTGCGCGAACTTGTAATTTTATTACGCCTCCATTAGCGAAGTTTCCGCTGCATCGCGAGGAGAGAATCATGCTGGTCGGCGTTCCCAAGGAAATCAAGCCGAGTGAGTTCCGCGTTGGTCTCACCCCCGAAGCGGTGCGTGAATATGTCGCCGCCGGGCACCGCGTAATCGTTGAAACCGGCGCTGGGCTGGGCATCGACAAGGACGATGACACCTACCGCAAGGCCGGGGCCGAGGTCGTGGGCAGTGCCGCCGAAACCTTCGCCCGCGCCGATATGGTGGTGAAGGTCAAGGAACCGCAACCGTCCGAATGGGTGCAACTGCGCGAAGGCCAGATATTGTTCACCTACCTCCACCTGGCCCCCGATCCCGATCAGGCGCGCGGGCTGATGGCGTCGGGCGTTTCGGCGGTTGCTTACGAAACCGTCACCGCTCCGGGCGGCGCGCTGCCGCTGCTCGCGCCGATGAGCGAGGTTGCCGGAAGG
>JBGSKN010000116.1:0-5819 GCA_041741215.1 Erythrobacter sp.
GGTGGTGGCAATGCCCAGCCCGCGCGCCTGCACAGCCAGACCGATCGAACCGCCGAGCAGGCCAAGGCCGATGATGGCGACGCGGCTGATGATCATGCCGCTTCGCCGCACAGGGTGCGCAAGGCGGCGATCACGCGGGTCATGTCGTCTGTCTTGCCGATCGTGATGCGCAGGGCGTCCGGCAGGCCCTGTCCCGGCAGATGCCGCACCGCATATCCCGCGTCCGATAGCGCATCGAGCGCGGCCGGGGCGGTCACTTCGCCATCGAAATGCACCAGCACGAAATTGGCCTCGCTGGGGGAGGCGGACAGGCCGTGATTGCCCAGCGCGCCAATCGCATTGATGAACCGCGCGCGCTCAGCTGCGTTGCAGGCGCGGCTGGTGGCGACGAAATCCTGATCGCCAAGCGCCGCAATCGCCGCCTTTTGCCCACTGGTGGAGACGTTGAACGCCCCGCGCAGCCGGTTGATGAGGTCGATCAGATCAGGCGCGCCGGTCGCCCAGCCAACCCGTTCCGATGCAAGGCCGTAAGCTTTGGAAAAAGTGCGTGTGACCAGCACATTGTCATGCGCAGCAGCCAGATCGAACGCCGCGCGCTGATGCGCGGGGTCGACATATTCGCCGTAAGCCTCGTCCACCACCAACAGCACGTCGGAAGGCAGGCCCGCGTGCAGCCGCGCAACTTCAGCAGGCGACAGAAGGGTGCCAACCGGGTTGTTGGGATTGTCGAGCAGCAGCACCTTGGTGTTCGCGGTAACGGCGGCGATCAGGTTGTCGACCGAGGCGGCATAGGCTGCATCATCCGCAAACACCGGGACCGCGCCGACCCTGTGCGCCAGCAGCGGGTATAGCGAGAAGGAATAGCGCGCAAACACCACCTCGTCCCCCGGCCCGGCCACCGCCTGCACCGCGCATTGGAGCAATTCGCCCGACCCTGCGCCGCATACGATCCGGTCGGCATCAAGGCCATGCATCGCCGCGATCGCTTCACGCAGCGCACACGCATCGGGATCAGGGTAGTCAGCGGCGATATGCGGACTGGCCAGCGCCGCCAGCGCCGCCGGGCTGGAGCCAAGCGGGTTTTCATTGGCCGACAGCTTGACCAGAGGCGCGCCGCTGGCCGATTGCGATGCGCCCGGTTGATAGGCGTGGATCCGGGCAATCCAGGGTTTGGGCTGGGGTTTGGGCTGGGGTTTGGCTTGGGGTTTTGCTGGGCGCGTGGTCATGGGAAAGGCGCGATACCCATTTTGCACCGCCGAATACAGCGCGAAAACGCCCCTGGCGCGCGGCGGCGATTGACACAGACGGGGCGCTCGCCCAATTCGCACAGCCAAATGAACACCGCCCCTGCTTCCTCGGTCTATGCCATCCCCCACCTTCTGCCGCTTGATAGCGGGCAGGCGCTGGATGGCGCGCAGATCGCCTATCAGACCTATGGCACGCTTGCCCCCGACGCATCGAATGCGGTGCTGGTGTGCCATGCGCTGACCGGGGATCAATATCTTGCCAGCCCGCACCCGATCACTGGCAAGCCGGGGTGGTGGGAACGCATGGTCGGCCCCGGCAAGCCGATTGATACAGACCGGCATTTCGTGATCTGCGCCAATGTGATCGGCAGTTGCATGGGATCGAGTGGCCCGGCGAGTATCGCACCCGACGGGCGGCCTTATGCGATGCGCTTTCCAGTCATCACCATCCGCGACATGGTGCGCGGGCTGGTGGCGCTGCTTGATGGGCTGGGGATTGCCAAACTCCACGGAGTGGTTGGCGGGTCGATGGGCGGGATGCAGGCATTGAGCCTCGCCGCCAACTGGCCCGAACGCGCGGCAAGGGTGCTGGTGCTCGCCTCCACGGCCCGCCATTCAGCGCAGAATATCGCGTTCCACGAGGTTGGGCGTCAGGCGATCATGGCCGATCCGGCCTGGGCGGGCGGCGATTACTACGCCAGCGAGGCGCGGCCCGACAACGGCCTCGCGGTGGCACGGATGGCGGCGCATATCACCTACTTGTCCGAAGCCGGGCTGACCGAGAAATTCGGACGGCGGTTGCAGGATCGCGCGGGATCGGCTGGGGGCAAGGGCTTTGGCTTCGACGCCGAGTTTCAGGTCGAAAGCTACCTGCGCTATCAGGGCAGCGGCTTTACCCGGCGGTTCGATGCCAATTCTTACCTCTACATCACCCGCGCGATGGATTATTTCGACATTGCCGAGGAGCATGGTGGCAAGCTCGCCAATGCCTTCGCGGGCACAGCGGCGCGGTTCTGCATCGTCAGTTTCGATACCGATTGGCTCTACCCGACCGCCGAAAGCCGCCATGTCGTCCATGCATTGAATGCAGCCGCGGCCAAGGTCAGCTTTGTCGAGCTTGCTGCGCCGCATGGGCATGACAGCTTCCTGCTCGAACACGACCAGCTTGACCGCGTGGTAAAGGGATTTGTCGAATGACAGCGCTCCCCCAAGGCTATGAATTGATTGTCGATCAGGCCAAGATCGACGCTGTTGCGGCGCATGCCTATCTGACCAGAAGCTACTGGTCAGAGGGGATACCGCAGAATACCGTCGCGCGCGCGCTGGCCAACAGCCTGTGCGTCGCAGCGCGGCACCAAGGGATGCAGGTGGCGATGGCGCGCGTGATTACCGACCTGGCGACCTTTGCCTACCTTGCCGATGTTTATGTGCTCGAAGCGCATCGTGGTAAAGGCCTGTCAAAGGCGATGGTCGCGGCCTTGCACGATCACCCGGAATTGCAGGGGCTGCGGCGCTGGATGCTGATGACACGCGATGCACACACCCTTTATGAACAATTCGGCTGGACGGCCCTGGCCAGTCCGCAGTCCGCCATGGAACGCCACAACCCGTCGGTCTACCTATGACCTTGCGCCCCGACCTCGCCGCCATCGCCGCCCATGTCGCGCCGGGCAGCCGGGTGCTTGATATCGGCTGTGGTGACGGGGCGCTGATGGCGGAGCTTGAGAGCGCCAGCGGCTGCGATGCGCGCGGGATGGAACTGGACGGCGCGCTGGTTGAACGCTGCGTGGCGCGCGGGCTTTCGGTGGTGCAGGGCGATGCCAATATTGATCTGGCCGAATATCCCGACAAGGCGTTTGATTACGCGATCCTCAGCCAGACTTTGCAAACCGCAAGCCGGCCTGATCTGATCCTTGATGAATTGCTGCGGGTGGGGCGGCGCGCCTTTGTCAGCTTCCCCAACTTTGCCCATTGGCGCACGCGCGCGGCGCTGATGCTCGGCGGGCGGATGCCAGTGACCCGCGCGCTGCCGGTGAGTTGGTATGAGACCGAAAACATCCACCACGTCACGGTTGAGGATTTCCGCGATCTGGCGCGGATAAAAGGCGCGAGCATCGAGCGCGCGTGGTTCTTCGCCAACGAACAGCAAATCGGCGCGCCAGCAGCAAACTGGCGCGCCGAATTCGCGGTATTTGAATTGAGTCGTTAGTTTCCGGCCACCTTCGGTGGTCTGCCGTTCACATCAGTGAACGCGAAGGCAAATCACGCGCGGTGCAGCATGCACAGCTTGTGCCCATCGAGATCGAGCACGTAGCCTAGGTTCATCGTCCCCATCGCGCCGGTGCGTGGGCCCGGCGGGTCTTCGACCGACGTGCCGCCCGCCGCCACCGCCGCATCGTGGAACGCCTGAACCTGTTCCAGACTGTCGCAGGCAAAGCCGATGGTCGATCCGTTCGCCACGCAGGCGGGTTGATCATTGATCGGCTGGCTGATCGAGAACATTCCGCCATTGTGCATCCAGAAGGCGCGTTTGTGGCCGGTGGCAGCGACGTTGATCATCCCCGACCCCGCGCCGAGCGTTGCCAGCACGGCATCATAAAACGCCTTGGCACGGTCAAAATCATTGGTGCCAACCATTATGTGACTGAACATTATTCGCAGTCTCCTCTCATAAGACAGGTTGCGGACTAGGACGGATTGACGCGCGCGGCAATGTGGATTTCGGTAGCGTCAGGTTAATGTCGCGGTGCATAGGGTGCGCCATGGTCATCACCCTTCTTGTCGCCGCGTTCATGGTTCAAGCTGCGCCTGCGACAGCCCCGGTCCTGTCACAGGAAAACCGCGCGCTGCTGCGCTGCGCCGCGGCGTTTGCGGTGGTGGCGAACGGGCAGGTGAACGGCGAAGCGGCGGCGCAGCAATGGCCCGATCTGGGCGCGCGGGGGCGCGAATTCTTCGTGCTGACAATGGCGCAGCTGATGGATGCCAGCGGGCTGGACCGCGCCGGGATCACCCGGCTTGCCACCCTTGAAGCACAGGCGCTGGTGTCCGCCGACGAGGTGCGCAAGATCATGCCGTCCTGCCTGTTGATGCTGGACGCATCGGGCGTCTGATTACTCCCCGGATACCGGGCGCAGGGCATGGATTTGCGTTGAAAATTGCGGCATGGGACGCAGCACCATGTGGCTCCTCTATCAATTCCCGCTGTGCCCCTTCAGCCGCAAGATCCGTCTGCTGCTGAGCGAAAAGAACGTTGCCTATGATCTGGTGCGCGAAGATCCGTGGGCGGCATCGGACATGTTCTTCAACCTGAACCCGGCCGGGCGCACCCCGGTGATCGTCAATCAGGACAAGAACATCATCATCCCCGACAGCAGGGCAATTGCCGAATATTTCGAAGAAGTGGTCGAACGCACTCCGATGATCAACGGCTCGGCCGCGCAGCGCGCCGAAATCCGCCGCCTGGTCGCGCTGTTCGACGAAAATTTCTACGCCGATGTCACCGCGCCGCTGCTGTCCGAACGGATGCGCAAACGCATTATGCGTCAGCCGCCCGATAGTGGCGCGTTGCGCAACGCGATGAAGCTTGCCCATGGCCATCTCGATTATCTCGACTGGCTGATCGACAATCGCCCGTGGGTCGCCGGATCATCAATGAGCCTTGCGGATCTGGCTGCCGCCGCGCAGATTTCGGTCGCGGATTACCTTGGCGGGATCGACTGGACCGGCCACGAACAATCGCGCGGCTGGTATGCAGTGTTCAAAAGCCGCCCGAGCTTCCGTGCGCTGCTGACCGAGCGGATGGACGTGATCAAACCGCCGCCGCATTACGCGCTGGTGGACGGGTAAAAGCGATTGGAGGGCAACCTGATGACCGACGATCCCCGCAGCCTGACCGATGCCGAATGGCGCGCCAGGCTTTCGCCAGAGCAGTATCATGTGCTGCGCGAAGCAGGCACCGAGCGCGCCTTTACCGGCGAATATGACAAGTTCTACGACGAAGGCGAATATCACTGCGCTGCCTGCGGCACGCAGCTGTTCTACAGCACCGCCAAATATAACAGCGGCTGCGGCTGGCCCGCCTTTACCCGTCCCGCCGATGCCGAAGCGATCGAAGAACACCGCGACACTGCCCACGGCATGGTTCGCACCGAAGTGCGCTGCGGCAAATGCGGCGGGCATCTGGGCCATGTGTTCCCCGATGGCCCGCCCGAACAGGGCGGCCTGCGGTACTGCATCAACTCCGCCGCGTTGATCTTTACCCCAGCGCAAGATTAGGGTCAGAACCTAAGGCGCGGCCGCAGCGGGGGAGAGGTGCGCGCCTGCGGGTTCACCCCCGGTTACAATTTGCCTATGCAAGGCCCGCATTTGCGCCCCTGACCGGTGGGCATCAGATAGGCACAGGCCATGTCAAAAAGGGGTGAGCGATTGCAGGACAAGAACGCGCGCGGAAAGCGCCGGGCGGCAGCCCAGCGGTCGGCACCTGCTGCGGCACGGGCCAAGGCGGGCGGGCGCGATAATGCGCAGCCTTCACGCCTGCGCCGCTGGTTCAAACGCGCGGTGGTGTGGGGCGGC
>JBGSKN010000117.1:0-3285 GCA_041741215.1 Erythrobacter sp.
ACCTGGCGGCGGGTTGCTGGGGCTGGGAAGATCGCCGGTCAGGATAATCCGGTCAGCCGCGTTGCGTTTTGCCGGATCAAGGATCGGCGCCGCAGACAGCAAGGCGGCGGTATAGGGGTGCAGCGGGCGCGAAAACACCGCCTCGCGCGAGCCGGTTTCGACAATTTGCCCCAGATACATCACCGCCACGCGCTGGCTGATGTGGCGCACCACTGCCAGATCGTGCGCGATGAACAGATAAGACAGGCGGAATTCATCCTGCAGATCCATCAGCAGATTGACGACTTGCGCCTGGATCGACACATCCAGCGCCGATACCGGCTCGTCCAGAATGATCAGATCGGGGCGCGGGCCGATGGCGCGGGCGATGCCGATGCGTTGGCGCTGTCCGCCGGAAAACTCGTGCGGGAAGCGGTCAATCTGGTCGCGGCGCAGCCCAACGCGTTCGAACAGGTGGGCGACCTCATCGCGCAAGGCCGCACCACGCAGATCGGTGAAATTGCGCAGTGGCTCTGCCACCGCCTCACCTACGCTGCGGCGCGGATTGAGCGAGGCGAAAGGATCCTGAAACACCACCTGAAGCTGGCGGCGCAGTGGCCTCAGCTGCGGTTCGGCGAGTTTCGAGATGTCTGTGCCGCCAAGCCGGATGGTCCCGGCATCAGGCTGCTCAAGGCTGAGGATGCAGCGCCCGACGGTGGATTTGCCGCAGCCGCTTTCGCCCACCAGTCCCAAGGTTTCATTGGCGGCGATGGTCAGATCGACACCGCTGACAGCATGCACTGCGCCGCCCGGCTTGCCCTGCAGGCGGTCGATCACGCTACGGGGATGGACGAACTGTTTCACCAGCCCGGTGACCTCAAGCAGCGCGGTCATGCCAGCCCACCGGGCAATTGATCGTGTTTCCAGCACGCACTTAAGCGGCCTGGGCCGACATGGGCCAAGGGTGGACGATGCGACCGGCAGTGCTCATCGGCAAGGTCGCACCTTGCGGCAAACCCACAACCGGGCAGGCTTCCGGCATTGGCTGGCACCGCACCGGGAATTTCGACCAACCGCGCGCGGTGTCCTCCACTCATGTCACTGTCGAGATGCGGCATCGACCCCAGCAGGCCGCGGGTATAGGGGTGGCGGGGGTTGTGGATCAGGGCTTCAACCGGCCCCTCCTCCATCTTGCGCCCGCCATAAAGCACAATCACGCGGTCAGCATTTTCTGCAACCACCCCCAGATCATGCGTGATCAGCAGGATCGCCATGCCCAACCGTTCGCGCAAGTCGCGCAGCAGCGCCAGAATCTGCGCCTGAATGGTGACGTCCAGCGCCGTCGTCGGCTCGTCAGCGATCAACACGCGCGGACCGCATGATAGCGCCATCGCGATCATCACCCGCTGCCGCATCCCGCCCGAAAGCTGGTGTGGGTATTGGTCGATCCGCATGTCGGCCTGCGGAATCCTGACCAGTTCGAGCACTTCGATTATGCGGGCGCGCACAGCTTCGTCGCTGCCGCCTTCGTGCAGACGGATCGCCTCGCCAATCTGCTGGCCGATCGTCAATACCGGGTTGAGCGAGCTCATCGGATCCTGAAAGATCATCGCCATGTCCTTGCCGCGCACCCGCCGCAAGGCGCGTCCATCGAGCGAGGCAAGGTCCACCCCGTCCAGCCGGATCGTGCCGGATACGATCTTGCCGGGGGGATCAGGGATCAGGCGGAGCGCGGCCAGCGACGTAACGCTTTTGCCAGAGCCGGATTCGCCCACCAGCGCCAGAATTTCGCCTGCGTGCAGCGTCAGGCTGACATCGTCGACCGCCCGCACGGTGCCATCACGGCTACGAAACTCGACCGCCAGACTGTCGATCATCAATAAGGGCTCGCCCACGTTCATCGCTACCCCGTGAACCGCGGATCAAACGCGTCGCGCAGACCATCGCCCAGAATGTTCACCGATAATACCATCACCGACAGCACCAGACTGGGAAACAGCACGATATGCGGTGCCAGCTGGAACACTGTCCGTCCCTCCGCGATGATATTGCCCCAGCTTGGCGTCTCAGGCGGAACGCCCGCCCCGATGAAGCTGAGCACTGCTTCGGTCATCACCGCCGCAGCAAAGACGTAGCTGGCTTGCACCAGCAAGGGTGCAAGCAGGTTGGGCACGATATGCCGGTACAGGATCACCGGCACCGAAGTGCCCGCCGTGGTGGCCGCTTCGATGAACAATTGCCCGCGCAGGGCAATCACCTGCCCGCGCACCAATCTGGTCACTCGCGGAACTTCGGCAATCGTGATGGCGATCACAACGCTGCGGATACTCGGGCCGGAAATCGCGACCAGCGCAATGGCCAGCAGGATCGATGGGATCGCCATCAGCCCATCCATCCCCCGCATCAAGACACCATCGACCCAACGGATGAAGCCTGCCAGCAAGCCCAGCACCAGCCCGAAGAAAATCGATATCAGCGCCACCACGCAGCCGACCGTCATCGAAACGCGTGCACCGTAAACTGTGCGGCTGAACACATCCCGTCCAATCTGATCGGTGCCGAACCAGTATCGATTGTCGGGATACTGCAACCGGTCACACGGCGCGATCATCTGCGGATCGAGCGGCGCGATCACCGGCGCGGCCATCGCCGCCAGTGCCATCGCTGTCAGCAAAACAGCCCCGATGGCAGCCCCAGGGTATCGCCGCAGGGATTGCAGCGTGCCCGCGCTCACAGCCTGATCCTCGGGTCGAAAAGGCCGTAGCTAAGATCGATCAGCAGGTTGAGCAGCACATAGACGACCGAGAACAGCAGGATGACCCCTTGGATCACCGGATAATCGCGGCGCAGGATCGCATCGACTGTAAGGCGTCCGACGCCGGGGATGTTGAACACTGTCTCGGTCACCACGACGCCGCTGATCAGCATTGCGAAACTGATGCCGATAATCGTGACAATCGGGATCGCCGCATTCTTGAGCGCATGGCCGATCAGAACCCGCATAACGGGCAGACCCTTGGCCTGTGCTGTGCGGATGTAATCCTGCCGCAGCACTTCCAGCATCGCGGCCCGCGTGGTGCGGGCAATCAGCGCTGCGTTCAGCACTCCGAGTGCAAATGATGGCAGGATCAGATGGCGCAAGAACGGCCAGAACCCATCCATCAACGGCTTGTAACCCTGCACCGGAAACACGGGGAGAGCGACGGCCAGCAACAGGATCAGGCAATAGGAAAACACAAAGACCGGCACTGAGAACCCCAGCACGGCAAACCCCATCGCACCGCGATCGAGCCAGCTCCCGGGCTT
>JBGSKN010000118.1:0-5779 GCA_041741215.1 Erythrobacter sp.
CTGATGCGGTCCGAAATGGTCGCGCTGACCCCCGATGACACGCGGCTGGCGATCCCCTCTTCGTCCAGATTGGCGCGCAGGCGTTCGATATCCGCCAGCACCAGCGCGCGGGCGGCATCGCGTAAGCGCCGGTCTTCGATGAAGTGATCGGGCAGGCGCGTCATGCGCCATCCTCGTCCGAACCGAACATTGCAGCCAGCACCTGGCCATCGCCAAACGCGCCCAGCACCAGCGCGGCAACGCCGGCCAGCAAAACCCCCACAACAATCGCAATTGCGCCCCAGATCGTCACCAGCGGGGCCAGCGCGATCACCGCGCCCACGGCCAGCGCGATCAGGGCGATGTGCAGCAGCAGCAATGCCAGCACCAGCAGCCCCAGCGCGCGCGCGGCCTTTCTGCCAGCCAGACCAGCGCGGGTTTTCTGAAAGGCGATTTCCGCTTCGGCATAAGTGCGCGCATCATCAACCAGCACGGCGATGTCATCGCGCAGGCTGGTAAAGCCGCCGCTTTCCTCGCCGGGTTCATCACCCGTAGCCTGATCGGGCGCGGTATCCTGCGGCAAGGGCAGCGGGCCGGGCGTGGTGTTCTGCATGGCCTGTTTCCGCCGGGGTGCGCCTGCGATCAGCCCCGCTTCCCGCGAAACAGTCTGGCGAGGAAAAAGCCGACCACGGCGGCAATGCCCACCGCCACACCGGGGCTCTTGCGCACCATCTGGCGCGCGTCCTCGCCCAGTTCCTCGACGCTTTTGGCTTCGAGTTTGGCCGAGGTTTCTGCCAGCGTGCGCGAAGCCTTGCGGGCGTAATCGCCATATTGTTCGCCCAGCTTTTCGTCGATCTGAACGGCGCTGTCGCCGACGACCTTGCCGATCGAGG
Source organism: Erythrobacter sp. (assembly GCA_041741215.1). Lineage (GTDB taxonomy): Bacteria > Pseudomonadota > Alphaproteobacteria > Sphingomonadales > Sphingomonadaceae > Erythrobacter. Next base: position 873 of record JBGSKN010000118.1, read on the forward strand.
CGATGGCATCGCTGGCGGTTTTCTTGCCTTCAACCGCCAATTCGCCCGCCTTGCCCAGCGCCTGTTCGCCGTAAGTCCTGGCTTCGGCGACCAGATCGGTGCCTTTGCCCCTGGCCTGTTCGCCCACTGTGCTGAGCCGGGTTTCAGCCTCAGCCCGCAGTGCAGCAGCGCCAGCCTTTGCTTCTTCAAGCGCGGCGTTGAACCGGCTTTTCGCTACCGCAACCGGGGCAGGGGCGGGATCGGCGCTTTTGGCGGTGGCGGCGGTTTTGAGCGGTGCGGCCTTGGCGGGGCCTTTGGCCTTCGCAGTTCCGCCCTTGGCCGGGGTGGCCGGGGTCTTGCGGGCCTTGGCAGCGGTCGGTTTTTTTGGGGTGGTGTCAGCCATGGTTTCATCCAATCTTTCGTTGTTGCCAGTCACCGGAGCACCGCTCGCTTGCGCCGCTGCGTTCCGGCGCATAGGGGATTGGTGCGCCCGGCGTGGGCCAGAATCATGCCGTGCATACTGTCTTACCAGTCTACAACACATTCCTGCCGGAGCCAAACATGACCGCTATCATCGACCTGCACGGGCGCGAGATTCTCGACAGCCGCGGAAACCCCACCGTTGAGGTCGATGTGCTGCTGGAAGACGGCAGCTTTGGCCGCGCCGCAGTGCCATCGGGCGCATCGACCGGAGCGCACGAAGCGGTTGAACTGCGCGACGGCGATCCGGCGCGCTATCTCGGCAAGGGCGTGCTGAAGGCGGTTGACGCGGTCAACAGCGAAATCCGCGACCTGCTGATCGACAATTTCGATGCCGAAGACCAACGCGATGTCGATCTGGCGCTGATCGCGCTCGACGGCACGCACAACAAGGCGCGGCTTGGCGCGAACGCCATCCTCGGCACCAGTCTGGCGATCGCCAAGGCGGCGGCCAATGCGCGCGGGTTGCCGCTCTATTCCTACCTTGGCGGCGTGTCTGCGCACCTGTTGCCAGTGCCGATGATGAATATCATCAACGGCGGCGAACACGCTGACAACCCGATCGATATTCAGGAATTCATGATCATGCCGGTCGGCGCAGACAGCATCGCCGAAGCCGTGCGGTGGGGCTCGGAAGTGTTCCACACCCTCAAGAAAGGCCTTGCGCAAAAAGGCCTGGCGACCAGCGTTGGCGATGAAGGCGGGTTTGCGCCCGATCTTGCCAGCACCCGCGCGGCGCTCGATTTCATTATGGAATCAATCACCAAAGCCGGGTTCACGCCGGGCGAAGACATGGTGCTGGCGCTGGATTGCGCGGCAACCGAGTTTTTCAGGAATGGCAGATACGAAATTTCGGGCGAAGGCCTCAGCCTGTCGGGCGAAGAGATGGCCGATTACCTCGCCAAGCTGTGTGCCGATTATCCCATCCGTTCGGTAGAGGATGGCATGAGCGAGGATGATTTCGCGGGCTGGGCGGCGCTGACCGCAAAGATTGGCGACAAGGTTCAGTTGGTGGGCGATGATTTGTTCGTTACCAACCCCGCGCGGCTGTCCGATGGTATCGCCAGGGGCCTCGCCAATTCGCTGCTGGTCAAGGTCAACCAGATCGGCACACTGACTGAAACGCTCGCCGCAGTCGATATGGCGCACCGTGCGCGCTACACCTGCGTGATGAGCCACCGTTCGGGTGAGACCGAAGATGCGACGATCGCTGACCTGGCGGTGGCAACCAATTGCGGGCAGATCAAGACCGGTTCGCTCGCCCGCTCGGATCGGCTTGCCAAGTACAACCAGTTGATCCGTATCGAAGAAGAACTGGGCGACAGCGCAGCCTATGCCGGACGGGGCTGCTTCGGCGGGCGGTGCTGACTTTGGGGCGGGTCTAAGAACCCGCGTCAACCGCGTCGAGAAAGCGTTCCATCGCCTTGATGCCGGTGTGGCTCAGCCGCACCAGAACGCGGCGGTTGTCCCCAGTGTCATTCTCACGCACGACCAGCCCTTCATCGGCAAGCACCCCAAGCCAGCGCAGTCCGGTTGTCGCGGGTGCAGCCGATCCTATGCACGCGCTTGAAACGGAAACAGGCTTGTCGTCTGCCTGCGCTATGTAGAGGTCGAGCAGAATGTCCCAGGCGGGTTCACCGAATAATTCGGGATTGCCGAAAATCGCGGCGCGTTTGCGGCGCAGGCTATACTTTTTCCGAGCCAGCATGAGATGACGACGATCGCAGCGTGGCGTGCGATTCGGTGCGTACCCTTGGGTATTGCCTTCCACCGGGGACGCATCAGCCACATCACGCAGCCTTGCGGCAATTGCCACGAGTTCATCCGCCAGAGGCCGCAACGTCGAAGCCGATAACGGCGACGCTGAAGCTGCGGCATCGGAGCTGTTAGAACCGTGGCCTCCGGGCGCTATGGGATCATCCATATGCCAGTCTCCGCGCCGGAGCCGTTGGGGCTGTGGAACTAAGTTGAAACACGGATCAGAGCTAGCGAGATTAGGCGGGCCTGGCCATAAGGGAAAATACGCAGGGCGATCTTTTTGCGGTGTAAATCTGAACGCTGCCGATCCTGCTTTGTCGTACTTACTGCTTTCCTGATGATCGCCGGGTTTGTTCAAGTCTGAGGTGCTGGATCGCCGCATCAAGATGCGCCGCGCCGATATGGGCGCCCATCCGGTCAAGCGCGACGAGCTGTTTTTCCAGCTTGGCGATAATCTGAGGTAGGGATGGATGATCCGTTAACGCGGTTTGGTCAGTTTTCACTGTGATATCCTGAAGCTGGCTGCACGTGACTGCTATCCCGAGCGACCGGCGAGCAACAGCTTAAGCTGATCGGATATCGCGTTAATGGCTTACGAAAATCTACATAGGGAAACTACGTAGTTCGGGAATTGAACCATAATGGGACAGTGTCGGGGGCAACCTCTGCGGAGACCCCTGCCGATCGATTTAACGCCCAAACCGGTTTTGCAACGCGAGCAACGCCAACGCTGCCTTGGCCGCCTCGCCCCCCTTGTCCTTCTGCGAAGAGTCAGCGCGTTCGAGCGCCTGCGCTTCGTTTTCCACAGTCAGAATGCCGTTGCCGATGGCGATACCGTCCATGGTCAACGCCATGATTGCGCGGGCGCTTTCCCCGGCCACGATTTCAAAATGATAGGTTTCGCCGCGGATAACCACGCCGATGGCAACAAAGCCGTCATATTCACCGCTTTCCGCTGCCATTGCGATGGCGCCGGGGATTTCCAGTGCGCCGGGCACGGTCAGCACCTCGACCTCGTGCGCGGCACTTGCCAGAACGGTCTTGGCCCCGGCGATCAGCATGTCGTTAAGATGGGCGTAGAACCGTGCTTCGACGATCAGGATACGGGCCATGAAACTTACTCCGGAATGGGTTGGTGGCTGGTGATGGTGAGGCCATAGCCCTCGATCGCAACCAGATCAGGGCGGCTGTTCGATAACAGCACCATTTCGCTGACGCCCAGATCGACAAGGATCTGCGAACCAATGCCGATACTGCGCAATTCCTCGTCGCGCTGCCATTCGCCGGAGCCGACGCGCCCGGTCAGGATCACGATCACGCCCGCGCCGTGTTCTCCAATCGCCTGCATCGCGCGTTGCAGCGTGCGTTTGCGCGGGCCGGGCTGGCCCAGAACATCGTCAAACACCGAAATCGGATGGACTCGGGCGAGGGTGGGTTCGCCGGGCACGACATGGCCTTTTTGCAAAACATAGGCCTCGTTTCCGGCAACCCGGTCGCGATAGGTGATCATGCGCCACTGGCCGCCGTAATCGGACGAAAAGGCGCGTTCGCTCAAACGCTCGACCAGGTGATCATTGCGCATCCGGTAGGCGATCAGGTCACGGATCGTACCAATTTTGAGATCGTGGCGCCGTGCGAAGCTCACCAGATCATCGAGCCGCGCCATCGTCCCGTCATCGTTCATGATCTCGCAGATCACGCCTGACGGATTGAGCCCGGCCAAGCGCGAGATATCGACTGCCGCTTCGGTGTGGCCCGCGCGCACCAGCGTCCCGCCTTCGCGCGCCATCAGCGGAAAAACGTGCCCCGGTGTCACGAGATCGTCGGGCCCCTTGGCAGCGTCAATCGCGACCGAAATGGTGCGCGCGCGGTCGGCCGCAGAAATGCCGGTGGTGACGCCTTCCCTTGCCTCGATCGAGATGGTGAAGGCGGTTTGCATCGATTCCTTGTTGTTGCGGCTCATCGGTTGCAGGTTGAGGTGATCGACCCGCGCCTTGGCAAGCGCGAGGCAGATCAGGCCGCGCCCGTGGGTGGCCATGAAATTGATCGCCTGCGGGGTCGCCATCTGCGCCGGGATGATCAGATCGCCTTCATTTTCGCGGTCTTCGTCATCGACCAGGATGTACATCCGACCGTTGCGCGCCTCATCGATGATTTCCTCGATGCTGGCGAGCACGGGGCGTTCATCATTGGCCAAAAGAAATGCTTCAAGCTTGGCGAGAGTTTCGGCGGTCGGGTTCCACGTATCCTCGGTGCAATCACGCAGGGTGTTGGCGTGGAGGCCAGCAGCGCGGGCAAGCCCGGCCCTCGCCATTGCACCGGATGTGACGAGTTCACGCACGCGTGTGATAAGTGATGTGTTCATGCCTTCGTGTATCACAGTGAAATGTGATTGCAAGCATGGCGCACATGATTGACGCCCGATATCGGCGCGACTTGCGGCGATGCCCGATCAAGGTTTGCTCATCGAAAGTGGAGCATGGCGCGGCAAATCCCGGCATTGCGATCGCTTCAGGAAGGATATGGTGGACGCACTAGGGCTCGAACCTAGGACCCGCTGATTAAGAGCGGAGCTTTGTGCCCTTTTCGTTCCTTTCCAATACTACGCCAAACTACGCTCAAGGGCTTGAAACGGTTGGAATAAATCCGCTGTGGATTACCCGTCGCTACGCCATCGTAATCCCGACATC
>JBGSKN010000119.1:0-2085 GCA_041741215.1 Erythrobacter sp.
GGCGGGTCGCCCGATCCGGCCGGTGCGGCGCTGGCGGCGATTGCCGGGATCGACGCCGCGCTAGATACGGCGAGCCGCGCGCAAACCATTCTCGGCACGCGGTTGGCCTGGGTTGAACAAGTCCAGCAGCAACAGGGAACCCGCAGCATCGCGCTGGCCGAACACCGTTCAAGGGTGGGCGATACCGACATCGCCGAAGCCATCGCGCGGCTTCAGCAATCGCTGACCGCGCTCGAGGCGAGTCAGGCGGCATTTGCCCGCATCAGTTCGCTGTCGCTGTTCAACGCGCTGCGCTGACAGGAGCCCTGACCCGTGTTTGTTGCAATCGGAATTGTCGTTCTGCTGGTTATGGTATTCGGCGGGTTCATGCTTGCTGGCGGCGCCTTGGGGCCGGTGCTGGCGGCCGCCCCGCTCGAATTCATGATCATCGGCGGGGCTGCGCTGGGCGCGACGATGATCGGCAATTCGATGCACGCGATCAAATTGCTCGGCGGGGGGATGGGCAAGGTGTTCAAGGGCCCGAAATATGCCCACGAAGACCACATCGACGCGATTGCCCTGACCAGCAAGCTGATGAAGCTGCTGCGGTCCGAAGGCGCGGTGGCGCTGGAAAGCCACGTCACCGAACCCGCCAGCTCAACCATTTTCAGCGAATATCCGCGCCTTCAGAGCGATCCGGTTGTCACCGCGATGATCTGCGATCCGCTGACATTGCTGGTGGTGTCGTCCGGCACGCTGGATACCCACGCGGTCGAAGACGTGATCGACAGCGCGATCAAGACCCAGCTACACGAAATGAGCGAGCCTGAACATATGATCCAGTCGCTGGCCGATGCCTTGCCCGCGCTGGGCATCGTCGCGGCGGTGCTGGGGATCATCAAGACGATGGGCGCGATCGACCAGCCGCCGGAAATACTCGGCAAGATGATTGGCTCGGCGTTGGTCGGGACGTTTCTGGGCGTGCTGCTGGCCTATGGCTTCGCTTCGCCGCTTGGCAGCCGGCTCAAACAGATCAACATCCATGACCAGCAGATCTTCTATTCGATCAAGCAGGTGATCATCGCCAGCCTGCACGGCTATCCGCAGCCGCTGGTGCTCGAAGCTGCGCGGTCGGGCCTGCCGCCCGCACACCGACCGAAATTGACCGATCTGCTCGACATGATGCGGGGCCGGTGACGTGGCCGAAGCTGACCTGAAGGCGATTGCCCCGCCCGCGCCGATCATCATCAAGCGGATCACCATTCAGGAAGCCGGGCACCACGGCGGCGCGTGGAAGGTTGCCTATGCCGATTTCGTGACTGCGATGATGGCGTTTTTCCTGCTATTGTGGCTGCTCGGCGCGACCGAGGAGAAACAGCGCAAGGGGATCGCCGATTATTTCTCCCCCACGCTGGTCAAGATGCGCAAGGAAAGCGCGGGCTCTGATGGGATGCTGGGCGGGTCATCGCTCACCGATGTGGATAATTATCCCAATGCAATGGGCCAGACTGGCACACGTTCGATCACTATTCCACGCGGCGTTACCGGCGGCCCGGTCGAAGGCGGTGGGCGCGGCGAGCTGGATTCCGACAAGCTCAAGGAACTGCGCGACAAGATTGAAAAGAAACTGGTGCAGCGCCGCCAGTTGTCGCACCTCGCGCGGCAGGTGCGGGTGATGCGCGCGCCCGAAGGCATCCGCATCGATTTGATGGATGATGCCGATTTTTCGATGTTCCAGCTCGGCACCACCATTCTGACCAGCGAATCGCGCGGGCTACTGGAGGTGATGGCCGATACGCTGAAGGATGAAAGCGCCCCGTTGATTCTGCGCGGTCACACCGATTCGCTGCCATGGCGCAGCGGGGTTGCGGCCAATAACTGGTCGCTGTCCACCGGCCGCGCCGAAGCGACCCGTCAGGCGCTGGTGCTGGGCGGCGTGGCGATGAAACGCATCGCCCGGATCGAAGGTGTCGCCGATACCGAACCGCTGATCGCCGATAATCCTGCCGATCCGCGCAATCGCCGGATTTCGTTGCTGCTGCTCGATGATCGCGCCGCTGCCAGACCGGCGCGCACCGGGCCGGTGGGCAAGCCGATCTTCAAGGC
>JBGSKN010000120.1:0-6303 GCA_041741215.1 Erythrobacter sp.
GGAGACGAAATGCAGGGTGCGAGTTCATCTGTTGCTAAGGGCTGCCGCGGTGATGTTTGAGTCGCCGCCAGATTGCCAGCGCGGGAAATGCATCAGCTTGACGTTCTGCAGACCGCTTGTTTTCTAGGCTTCCCCCCCCCCCAAACGAAAAACCGAACCGCGGTTAGATTAACGAAAATGTGGGGGAGAATGTGGGGGAAGCTTTTTGCTGACCCCAAGAACAAGATTGATATCAAAGCGTTATTTTGATGGTTCGATTCTAGCCCTGCCACCACCGACCTTTCTCGTGAGAGCATTGTTCCCCTGACCACGATCTCATCGGGATTGGCGGGATTTGCTGTTTCAGCACCGGTTTGCGACTGAGCATAGGCAGGTCGTGCGATGGCAAGGGCGCAAATTGCGCAAAGCAACAAATTTGGTTTCGATTCTATAGCCGTGCTGCGGGTTTCGCGCGGGCATGGAAGGCCGATAGAGCGAAACGCATTGCCGATTTTGCAATAAACTTGGAACATCGCGAGCGCCGACAACGCCGTAACGCCCGTATCACCATGCTGTGCATTGTGCTCGCCTTGCGGCGGGGTGATGGCGGTCTGCTTTTTCCTGTAGACGGTTCCCCCCTTCGGGAGGCGTCGATTGCGCGATATAAGTGGCTGACAGCTTGAGGCTTTGGCGATAACTAAGACCCAGCGACGCGAAGCCGAGAGATAAATGCCCAGGCAAAAAGACAATATGACAATGGCCGATGTGGCCAAGCTGGCGGGAGTATCACCGATCACGGTGTCGCGCGCCCTTTCCGGGCATCCGTCGGTGCGTGAACAGACCCGGGCTCATATTATCACGGTGGCGGAAAAGGCCGGTTACCGCATGAATCTGGCGGCGCGGAATTTGCGGCGGCGGAGCAGCAATACAATTGCCGTGGTGCTGGAAATGGCCCCTTCAACCGTGCGACCGATGAGCGAGCCGTATCCGCTTGCCCTGCTGGGCGGTGTGATCCAGGAATTGTCGAGCGCCAATTATACGCTCAGCTTATCCACCCTGGGGACATTCGCCGCATCCCCCGATGCGGTTGATGGCATTATCCTGCTCGGGCAGGGTGTCCATAACGATGCGGTTGCCGGCCTTGACAAGCTGGGCCTGCCGCTGGTGGTCTGGGGAGCGGTGCGTGCCGGGGGACGGCATGTGGTTGTGGGAAGCAACAATCGCGATGGGGGCGCGCTGGCGGCGGAACGGATGCAGCAGCTTGGCCGGCAGCGGCTGGTGTTTCTGGGTGATGCCGAACACGCCGAAGTGTCGGACCGGCGTGATGGATTTGTAACCCGCCTGACAGAACACGGCGCGATGCTGGCGGCGGAGCGGGCGTGTGAGTTCAGCTTTGTGGCGGGCCATGATGCGATGCAGGCGATCCTTGAGGAGCACGGCAACCGGATTGACGGGGTCTTCGCAAGCAATGATGCCATCGCCATGGGGGCCATCCGCGCGCTGGCCGAAGCCGGGCGCAAGGTGCCGGGCGATGTTTCGGTAATCGGATTTGACGATTCGCAAAGCGCTTCGTTCTTTGTTCCCGCCCTCACCACGGTGCGCCAGCACTGGAACGAAGGCGGGCGGCTTCTGGCGCGCAAAGCGTTGGCGGCGATCCAGGGCGAACACGCCGATTCGGAAGAAATGCCGGTTGAACTGATTATTCGCGCCAGCTGACCGAGCAGCTTCCGACCCCGCCACTGTTGTCGAAAATCCACATTTAGGCCGTGCCCGGGCTGATAATGACATCGATATCATTCACCCCGCATCAATCTCCGCAAGCATCCGATGCGTAAGACATCTGGAAAATTGCCACGGGGAGAGGCGAGAGTTTTGAGCGATACGCGCACCCTTGCCGTTATCGAAGGCGGCTGGCGGCTGGAACAGACCGCTTTTGACCCCTAACAGGAAGCCGCGCTGGGTTCGTTGTTCGCGCTTGCCAATGGTGCGATCGGGGTGCGCGGCGGACTGGATGAATGAGCGGGCGAGAATGTCGCCATTCTGCCGGATGCCCATGTCGCCATTCCGATCACCTATCACGAAAGCTTCACGGGTTTTGCCACCCGCTCGGACATTCGCTTCGCTGCGCCCAGCCCGGTTTGCATCGAATTGCTGGTCGACGGGAAGCCATTCGATCCCGGCACTGCTGCCCCGCTCGAATTTTTTCGGCAACTGGATCTTTCCAGCGGAATACTGCGCCGGACGACAAGCTGGCCGCTCGGTGACGGCCGGGTTCTGCATCTGGACATTTCCCGCCTCGTTGCGGACGGCGCGGGGGCCCATTGTGCCAGCCGCATAGAGGCCCGCATGACCGGTGGATCGTGCCAACTAACGATCCGTTTTCCGATCGATCGCCCGGCGCTCAATGCGTCCGATCAATCAGATCCGCGCTTGAAGCGGGCCGTGGTGTTGCAGCGGGAAAGCATCAGCGATGACGGATTGCAGGCGTGGTTCTCTGCCGGTGCGGATGCAGAAATGCGCAAGCTGGCCATGGCCCAGACGGTCGATCTCGTCTGCGGGAACGGTGACGTTATCGCGCGCGATGGTCTTGCCATGGTCCGGTGCGAACTGGCGGGCGAGGCTTCTGTGCGGATTGATCGCCATGTGTCCTATGCCATCGCGGATCGATGCGTTGAAGACGCTGCATTACTGGCGGCGCGTCACCGGCAGACAGGGTGGGACGCGCTGGCAGACCGCACGCAATCTGCGCTCGCCCGATACTGGGCCGTTACCGAAATCGCCATTGCCGGCGACGCCAGATTTGAAGGCGCCATCCGCTTTTCGCAGTTCCATCTGTTTCAATCCGCCAGCCGCGACGAGCGCCATTCCATCGCCGCCAAGGGGCTGACCGGTGAAGGCTACGAAGGCCATTATTTCTGGGATACCGAGGTATTCGTCCTGCCGGTTCTGGCCTTTACCCGGCCCGAACTGGCAGCGCATATCCTGCGATACCGGATGGGCGCGCTTGACCACGCGCGCTGCAATGCGCGGCAGATGGGGCACCGCTGCGGTGCGCTGTATCCTTGGCGCACGATTGGCGGGGATGAATGTTCGGCGCATTATCCCACCGGCGCGGCGCAATATCATATCAACGCGGATATTGCCTATGCCTTGAGCATGTACCGCGCGGTGACAGGCGACGAGGCGCTGGTTCGCGACGCTGCGGAAATGCTGTTTGAAACCGCGCGCATCTGGCTGGAAATTGGCCATTTCAACTCGCGGCGCGGCGGGGCCTTTACGATCCACGGAGTGACCGGCCCTGATGAATACACCGGGCTGGTGGACAATGATTTCTACACCAACGCGATGGCGCAAAGGCACTTGGAATTTGCCGCAGATCTGGCCGGGGACATGGCGAGAGAATGTCCTGAACTGTTCGCGCAGCTGGCGCGCCGGATTGCGCTGTCGGAACAGGAAATCGGGCAATGGCGGGCTGCGGCCACGGCCATGTGGCTGCCGGTCGATCCGCAGCTGGGTGTGCACCCGCAGGACGACAGTTTTCTCGACAAGCCTGCATTTGCCCTGGCCGATCTTCCGGCGGACCGGTTTCCGCTGCTGCTGCACCACCATCCCTTGCTGCTGTTCCGCCACCGCCTGTGCAAGCAAGGCGATGTAATTCAGGCGTTGAGCCTGGTCGGCGAAACTGTCCCGCTGGCGATCAAGCGCCGCGATCTTGCCTATTACATTCCGCTGACGACGCATGATTCCACGCTTTCGGCCACCGCATTTGCGATCCTGATGGCAGAAACCGGCGATGATGCGCAGGCGCTGGCTTTCCACCGCGAGGCTGCACTGGTCGATCTGGAAGATCGCCACGGCAACAGCCACCACGGGGTGCACATGGCCGCGATGGCTGGCAGCTGGTCCGTGCTGGCGATGGGCTGGGGCGGGTTGCGGGTTGTAGACGGGCAGTTGCATCTGCGGCCAAGGTGCCCGGCGCAATGGCAATCGTTCCGCCTGCGTCTCAACTGGCGCGGATCGCTGGTGGAAATCACCGTTGATGCCGCAGGCGCAAGCTATCGGCTTTGCGAAGGCCCGCCATTGACCCTGTTCGATCACGGGCGCCGCATAAGCCTGGACCAGGGCGAATTGGCCATGCCGCGACCACAGGTCGATGCCGTGATCTTCGATCTTGACGGGGTCTTGACGGATACCGCCGAGGCCCATTTCCAGGCGTGGAAACGGCTGTGTGACGAGGAGGGCATGCCATTCGACCGCGCGCTGAACGCCCAGCTCAAAGGGGTCGACCGGGCTGCTTCGCTAAAGCTGATCCTCGATGCGGCCGGTGTGCAGACAGATGAAGACGCCCGAAGCGCGATGATGGCCCGCAAAAACGGTTATTACCGGGAGGCGATTGCCCATTATTCTCCAGCGGATCTGTTTCCAGGTGCGCGCGAATGCCTCGAAGCGTGTCTCGCCGCAGGTCTGCGGACCGGTCTGGCCTCGGCCAGCCGGAACGCACAGGACGTTTTCCGCGCGCTGGGGATCGAGGGGCTGTTTGATTGCATCACCGACGCAGCCACAATCGCGCGCGGCAAACCCGATCCGGAGATATTCCTGACCACCGCAGCAACGCTGGGCTGCGATCCGTCACGCTGTGTCGGAGTGGAGGATGCGCGCGCAGGGATCGCTGCAATCAAGGGTGCCGGAATGCGCACAATCGGGATCGGTGATCCATCGGAATTGAGCGAGGCCGATAGTGTCGTCCCCACGATCGCCTCGCTCGGAATCGAACGGCTAACGGGCCCGTTCACTGCGACCACAATACCAATTTGACCACGGAGAGAGAATTATGACCCATAAAAACATATGGCTAAGATCAGCCGCAGTGGCTGCACTGCTTTGCCCCGCTACTGTGATGGCTCAAACGGCCGAGACTGCGCCTGCCGAACAAGCATCCGATCCCTATGATGGTGACGTGATCGTCGTGACGGCGCGTCCGGGTGGTTCTGGCCTGCGCAAACAGGATGCCGCCTATGCCATTTCATCGATAGACAGCAGCGCAATTGACCAGGTTGCACCCAACAGCACCGCTGATCTGCTCTCGGTGGTTCCGGGCGTATGGTCGGAAAGCTCAGGGGGCCAGAACGGTGCCAACATCTTTGTGCGCGGCTTTCCCGGCGGCGGCGATGCGGAGTTTGCGACCTTCCAGTATGAAGGTTCGCCATCCTTCCCGCCGCCAACCTTGTCGTTCTTTGAAAATTCGCAGCTTTTCCGGATCGATGAAACCGTCGAACGCCTGGAAGCAGTCCGTGGCGGCCCGGCGCAGGTTTTTTCCAATGGCCAAGTCGGCCTTACCGCCAACCTGATCGCCCGCAAAGGCGGCGAATTCTTTGAAGGGCTGGTAAAGACCAGCGTCACCGATTTCGGCGACAAGCGGTTTGATGCGGTCATCAGCGGCCCGCTGGGCGAAGATACCGCCTTCATGGTTGGCGGTTTCTACCATTCGGGCGACGGGTTGCGCGATGCGGGCTTCACCGCCGAAGAAGGCGGCCAGATCAGCGCGAATATCACCCATGATTTTGGTGCCGGCAAGCTTACCGTGTGGGGCAGATACCTCAATGATCGCGGTGCCTGGTTGCTGCCAATCCCGGTGATCCAGAACGCCGATGGCAGTCTTGACGACTTCCCCGGCTTCGATCACGGCAAGGGCACTTTCAACGGGCCGGAAACACGCCTTTCCATCCCCAATGACGGGGTCACGATCGACCAGTCACAAGGCCGCGGGGCCGATCTGGTCAATTTCGGGGCCAATCTCGATTATTCGCTATCGGACACGGTCTCGCTTTTCAGCAAGACCAGCTATCTCAACGGATCGGCTGATACGCGCGGGCTGGTTCCTGCCGGACCGCCGACCACCGTGGCCGAGATTGCCGCGCGCTTCGGTGCCGGGGTCGGCAGCGTTACTTACGTCAATGGCGGTGCCGATTTCAATCAGGCCGGTGCAGTGATCGAAGTTGGCGCATGGCGAGTGGACAAGGATCTGGAATCCTTCGTTACCGAAAACGGACTGACTTTCGATTTTGGAGAGAATACGCTGACAGCGGGGGTTTACTACGCATCGTTTTCTTCGCGTGATCGCTGGAATCTGGGCAATTTCCTCCTGCTCGAAGCAGTCAGCAATCCGCGCGTGCTCAACCTGACCCTAGGACCTGTTGACAAATTCACGCATCCACAGGCGGATTGAGACGAGGTGGATGAAACCGAGATAGCTGTCGGCGGTTTTGTCGTATCGGGTGGCCAGCCTTCGGGCGTTCTTGAGCTTGTTGAAGCATCGTTCGACCA
>JBGSKN010000121.1:0-8185 GCA_041741215.1 Erythrobacter sp.
CTGCCATCGGCCAGCAGGCGCGCCGCCGCCGGATGCGCCGCCAGCGCGCGCGCCTCCGCCTCGGTGCCAAAGGCCGAGGGGCGCACCACCTCGCTCGCGCTCATCGGCAGCCCGCTGGCGATTTGCGCAAGATATTCGCCAAACCCGATCCTCAGGATCAGCGCGTCGACCTCGCCAAATTGCCCTGCCGCATCGGCCCGCGCGGCCCAATCGAGCGTAGCTTCAAGCGCGGCGATGGTCGCCGCTATCCACGCATAGCCGTGCACCATATGCTGCGCGCGTTCGATCAGCGCCGGTTCGGCCGTGCCCGACGGCGCGACCTTGCGCGCCGCCGCCGCGCGCACCGCTTCGCCATAATCGCGCGCCGCGCCAAGGCTTTCGCGGGCTGTATCAATCCATTCGCTCATGCCGCGCTCACTCACGCGTGCCCAGCAATTGGCGCGCGACCACCCAGTCATGCACCTCGCTTGGCCCGTCATAAATGCGCATCGTGCGCAGTTTGTTTGACATCAGATAGAGAGGCAATTCGCGGGTCATGCCCATCGCGCCAAACATCTGCATCGCATGATCGACGATTTCGTAGGCGCTTTCGATGCAGAAGCTCTTGATCATCGAAATTTCGCTGCGGGTATCGCGGCCTTCGTCGATCTTCCACGCGCAATCATAGGTCATCAGCCGCATCGCGTGGATGCGGATGGCGGCATCACTGATCCAGTTCTGCACCGTCTGACGCGCGGATAATGGCTTGCCAAAGGTGACGCGCTGCGGGGCGTATTCGATCATCATGTCCAGCGCGCGCGCCGCCATCCCGATCGCCCATGATGCCATTTCGATCCGCCGCGTGCCAAGCCGCACCTGCATCGGCGCAAAGCCCTGTCCGCGCTGGCCCAGCAGTTTCCAGCCGGGCACCCGGCAATCATCGAGCGCGATTTCATAGGTGGCGGTGCCATCAATCATCGGGATTTTGCGCAGCACGTTGAAGCCGGGCGTGTCGCGGTCCACCAGAAACGCCGAAATGCCATTGCGCCCCGCCGGATTGCGATCAGTCACCGCCATCAGGATGGTGAAATCCGCCTCTGCCGCGCGGGTGATCCAGATTTTGCGGCCATTGATGATCCAGTCATCGCCGTCCTGAACGGCCAGGGTGGTCATGCCCGCCGGATCTGCCCCCGCGCCGGGTTCGGAAATGCCGATGGCCGAAATTGTCTCGCCGCGCACGTAAGGCGCAAGATAGGATTCGCGCTGACGTTCATCGGCGGCGGCCATCAGCATCCGCAAATTGGGGGAATCGGGCGGCAGGGTATAGGGCGCTACGCTGCGGCCCAATTCCTCGTTCACGCCGACCATCGCCACCATCGGCAGGTTCATCCCGCCGACTTCCTCGGGCGCGTCCAGCCCCCACAGCCCAAGGTCACGCGACACGGCATCAACCGCGGCGGTTTCTTCGGGGTTGAGGTAGCTGCCCTGCCCGGCAGATTCGCGCGCCAGCACGCTGGCTTCGAGCGGCATCAACTGATCGCGCACAAACTTGCCGACCAGGTCTTTCAGCATGGCATGTTCGTGGCTCAGTTCGAAATGCATTGGCGATATGTCCCCGGTTGTGGTTGGGCGGCCTGCCCCTGACAACACACAATCCGGCGCGTGTCACCCGCAGGTTTGCACAGCGATGAAAAAAGCCGGCGGCGCAGGAAGGGGGTTTGGGCGGCGGGGCGGCCCTTGGGCATTTGGCGATCATCATGGGCCGCGCTAACCTGGCACCCGCCCGCGCAATGCTTGTGCAATCACCGGGGCAAAGCTATCGGCGCTGCAAACGGGCAAGGCGAACAACGTGAACACCAATCCGCTGGAAATCTATGGCGCATGGATAGCCGATACACCGGATGACTGGCCCGCCGATGCGCGCGACTGGGCGCACCGCGAATTTGTCGATACGCTGGCGGTGATGGTGCCGGGCGCGGTTGAACCGGTTGCGGACAAATTGTTCGCCGCGCTTGCCCCGTGGGGCAGCGGGCCGTGCAGCGTGATCGGCCAGAAGCAGATGCTGGCGGCTCCGTGGGCGGCGATGATCAATGGCACCATCGCCCATGCGCTCGATTTCGATGACAATTTCGATCCGCCCAAGGCCCACCCCACCACCGTGCTGCTGCCCGCGATCATGGCAATTGCCGAACAGGAACGGCTATCGGGCGCGGCGGCGATCGATGCCTATATCGTCGGCCTGCAAATCCTTGGACGGATCGGCCAGGGGCTGAACCCCACCCACCGCAATCGCGGCTGGCACGCCACTGCGACCGTCGGGGTGATGGGGGCGACGGCGGCGGTTTGCCGCCTGCTGAAACTTGACGCCGCCGCCTGTGCGCGCGCGCTGTCCATCGCCACCAGCATGTCGAGCGGGTTCATGAGCCAGTTCGGCACCGAGATGAAGCCGGTTCACGCCGGGCTGGCGGCCAAGGGCGGGATCATGGCGGCCAGCATGGCGCGCGCCGGGATCACCGCCGGGCGCGATACGCTGGACGGGCAAACCGGCATGAACCGGCTGATGGTGGGGCCGGATTACGAAGAATTGCGCGATTCCATCACCCATATCGAACATGGCCAGAACCTGCAGTTTGAACTGGACAGCGTGGGCGATCCGCTGCTGATCACCGCGCACAAGTTCCGGGTGAAGCGGTTCCCCACCTGCGGCGCGATCCACCGGGCGATGGACGGGGTGCAGCAATTGATGCAGGCGCATGGCTTCGGCGGCGGCGACGTGGCCAGCGTTGATCTGCATATGCCGCGCGTGCATTTCAACAATGTTTTCTACACCGATCCGCAAACCCCGCTGGAAGCGAAGTTTTCCGCCGAATATGCGGTCGGCTGCATCCTTGCGCGGGGGGATTGCACGCTGGCTGATTTCACCCCCGAACGGGTGATGGGCGCCGATGTGCGCCGCCTGTTCCCGATCATCCACCGCCACCCGGTCGATAAGCTGGAGGGCGAATTTCCCACCGAAGTGCACATTACCCTCAAGGATGGGCGGCGCTTTGCCTCGGTCCATGAATGGCCGCTGGGCAGCAAGGCCGCGCCGTTCGACTGGGCGCAATACTGGGCCAAGTTTGACGCCTGCTGCACCGGGGTCATCAGCCCGCAAGCCCGCGATCATCTGCGCGCGGCGCTGGAACATTTCCCCGACCTTGCCGACGCAGGCGAATTGATGCGCCGCGCCGCGCTGGCCTTTGCCCCGCCCGCCGCAAGAAGTTAACACAGGACAGAACATGACAAGCCAAGCAAACACGCATCCCCAGACCGCCGGGCAGAAACCAGCCGTGCTGGTGATGGCAGCCAGCCGCCGGGGGGTGGATGATCCGGTCGCCAGATTGCAGGGCAAAGCGCACAAATGCCTCGTCGAAATCGATGGCCAGGTGATGCTGGAACGGGTGCTTGAAGCGCTGATCGAGAGCGATTGTTTCGACCGCGTCCACGTCTCGCTCGACACACCCGATGTGCTGGAGGCGACCCCGCGAATGCAGGCATGGGCGGCGGCCGGCACCACCATTTTCGTGGCCGCGCGCGGCAATCTGGCGGACAGCGTGATCGCCGCGGTGGAGGTGATCGACAATCCCCTCCCGCTGGTCATCACCACCGGCGACAATGCGCTGCACACGCCCGAACTGGTGCGCGATTTTGTCGAAGGCTTCCTCGGCTGCGAGGAAGATGTCGCGCTCGGCCTGTCGAGCGAGGAAGTGGTGCTGCGCGAATTTGCCGATTCGGGCCTCGCCTTCCATCAATTGAAGGATGGCGGATCGTCATCCTGCAATCTTTACGGATTGCGCAATGCGCGCGCGCTATCGGCGGTGAAGGTGTTCGAAGGCGGCGGGCAGTTCGGCAAGCGGCACATGCGTATTCTCAAGGCCTTCGGCGTATGGCCCTTCGTGCTCTACAAATTGAAGCTCACCACCATGCGCGGGCTGGTGGATGCCATCGGGCGCAGGCTGGGCGTCAGCATGGCGCCGGTGATGCTCGATTATCCATTCGGGCCGATCGATGTCGATCACAAGCATAGCTTCGACATTACCGAAGCCGCGCTGATCCGGCGACGCGAGCGGGGCGGAGCCTAACCATATTCCCCTCCCCGTGGGGAGGGTCAGGGGAGGGGGTTCTCACGCCAGCGAAGGTTCCACACCCTCCATCCGGCCTTAGCTCAGAGCGCTCTAAAGCCGCTGATCGGCTGTGCCCAGCGGGAGCACCGATTTGACATCGTAAAGCGCGGCCCCCGGCTTGCCGAAAGCGCGGATGCCGTCCGCCCCCATTTCGGCGATGTCCGAATGCGCCACGGCCAGGATGATGCCGTCATATCTGCCCGCTTCCAGAACGGTCAGCGGGCGGATGCCGTATTCATGCTCGCATTCATCGGGATCGACCCATTTGTCATAGACATCCACCGCGATGTCGAATTCCTTGAGGTGCGAAACGATATCGGCGACCTTGGTGTTGCGGTGATCGGGGCAATTTTCCTTGAACGCAAAGCCCAGCACCAGCACCCGCACATCGCCCTGCAACAGCCCCTTGCGCCCCATCAGCCGGACAAACTGGTTGACCACATATTTGCCCACCCGATCATTGATCCGCCGCCCGGCCAGGATCACTTCGGGGTGGTGGCCGATCTCTTCGGCCTTGTGGGTGAGGTAATAGGGATCGACCCCGATGCAGTGCCCGCCCACCAGGCCGGGGCGCACGGCCATGAAGTTCCACTTGGTGCCCGCCGCTTCGAGCACTTCGGTGGTATCGATCCCCAGCGAATTGCAGATCATCGCCAGTTCGTTGGCGAGCGCGATGTTGAGATCGCGCTGGGTGTTTTCCATAACCTTGGCGGCTTCGGCCACGCGGATCGAACTGGCGCGGTGGGTCCCGGCTGTCACCACGCTGCGATACAGAGCATCGACGAAATCGGCCGCCTGCGGGGTGGAACCGCTGGTGATCTTGAGAATATCGGGCAGCTTGCGCAGCTTGTCGCCCGGATTGATCCGTTCGGGGCTGTAGCCGCAGAAGAAATCGCGATTGTAGACAAGGCCCGAATGGCTTTCCAGAATCGGCACGCAGAATTCATCGGTGCAGCCGGGATAGACGGTGCTTTCGTAGATCACGATATCGCCGCGCTTCAGCACCCCGCCGATCGCGCGTGTGGCGCTTTCGAGCGGCCCCAGATCGGGATGGTTGTGGCTGTTGAGCGGGGTGGGAACGGTAACGATATAGATATTGCAGGCGGCCACTTCATCCCAGTCCTGGGTGAAGCGCAATTGCCGTGCGGCGGCCAGTTCCTCTGCCGTGGCTTCGCGGGTTTCGTCGTGCCCGACCTTCAGATTGGCGATCCGCTGCGGCCTGATATCGATGCCGATGGTGGGAAACCGCTGGCCAAAGGCCACCGCCACCGGCAGCCCGACATAACCCAGCCCCACCACGCAGATGCGCGCATCTTCCAGCCCGAGCGGGAAGGCGGCGGTAGCGGGAGCGGGATTTTCCATGGGTTTGGCGCCGGTCACCGGATCATCGCTCGGTCGTTTGCAACGGCCAGTAACCTGAAAGGATGCGTTCCCCGCCGATACCGCTTTCGACCTCAGCGGTCACCCGCTTGCCGATGCCGGAAATATTGGCATCGTGCATCCGGTAGCTGAACAATGGTTCGGCAATGTGCAGCCCGCGCCAGCCGTTGGCGATGATGCGCTTCCACTTGTGGTGCTTGGTGCCCTTGCGGATCGCCTCATCATACGGCCCTGCATCGAGCACGGGTGCGGCCAGACACATCGCGGGTTCGGGAATGAAGGAATAGCGTTCGAGCAGGGCGGGATCGAAAGCGGCGGATTTGCCCCGGTCAAGCGCCTCGCCACTGGCGGAAATCAGCATGCAATCGGTATAGACGATGGCGATTGCGGGATCTTCGGCCCGCGCGGCTTCCAGCTCGGCAATGGTGCGCGCGGCATAGCCTTCCGAAAGCAGATCGTCCGAATCATGGATCACGAAATAGGTTCCGCGCACATGCGGCAGCGCGCGGTTCAATGCGCCCAGCTTGCCGGCATTTTCTTCCAGCGCGATCAATTGCGTGCGCCACAGATTGCCCGCCGCATCCAGCGCGGCGGTGATCTCGGCGATCGAATTATCGGTGCTGGCATCGTCCACCACAATCAGTTCGATCGGGGCATAGGTCTGCGCGGCAATGCTGGCGATCGCCTCGCCCACGAAGCGGCCGTAATTGTAATTGGGGATGACCACGCTGAGCAGGCCTTCGGGGGTAACGTCGGTCAATGGCTGTTCCACTTGTGCGATTGGGGTGTGTGGTGGGGGTGCTGCCGCCCTTAACCCGTTTGGCCGGGGATTGCCAAGGATTGCGATGCGGGAAACAGATTGGCGGCCGAACTATCGAGCCGTTCGATCAGCCCGGCGCAGATCCGCGCCACCAGCGCCCGATCGCCTTCTGCGATGGAGGCCCGCTTTTGTGCGCTGTCGGACCGGAATTTCTGCGTATCGCCATCGTCCTTGGAATGGAAATGGAACTGTTCCAGCATTAGCGCCAGCTCCCCCGCTTCAGGCACAAAATGCAACCCGCGTTCCAGAATGGCGGCGAAATTTTCGGGCCTGATCGCGGTGTAATTGAGCAGCGCCACGCGATCGCCCATCGTTCCGGCAAAGGCCAGATAGCGGGCAAAGCAATGCGCCAGATATTCCACCGTTTCCATCGCCCCGGTCTGCCCCCAGTCGAGGCCCGACAGGAACCCCGCCTGCGGCCGCCCCTTGGCCCACATCACCGCCGACGTTTCGCGCAGCACCGATGCAATCACCTCCACCGGATCGCGATAGAGGAACAGCGCGGGCACCTGCGGGAACGCTGCCAGCGCGAAATCCATATATAGCGTGTTCCAAGAGATGAATTTGACGAAGGCGCGTTCTTCCTGCGCAAAGCGCCGCCGGGTCATCGCCAGCACCAGATTGCGGAAGGCGTGCAGATTTTCCGGGCTGGGCTGCGCCGGTTCGGCCCAATCGCGGGTGATCGCGGCCCAGAACCCGCGTTGCAGCGGCGCGCCCTGATTTATTACCAGATGACGAGGACTGCGCGCCAGCGCCTTGCCCGTCAGCGTGGAACCGCAGCGCGAGATATGGAACAGGAAGCCTGCCGGCACCACCGGGTCGGCCAGGATGCGGTCATCCTGCAATATGGCGAAATCGGTGGCGAAGGATGCGCCGATCGCGCCTTGTTCTGCCAGCGTGGCGATGGTGAAGATGTGCTGCCATTCACGCAAAGGGTAGTCGCCGATATCGGCCCAGAACACCTTGCCCCTGCCGCCGCTCTCGATCTCGGGATCGATCGCCACGGGAATCAGGCCGGGTGTGGCGTGGATTGCGGCAATCGCTTCCTCTGCGCCAAGGTAACGCAGCGCAATGCCGGGGATCAGGCCGGAAACCACCTCGTGATCGGGCAGGGCATAAAGTGCCGTCAAATCGACTCCCTGGGATGCAACGGCGGGCGCGCCGGGGCTGGGCAGGCGCGCGCTCCTAAGGCCGCGGGTGCGATGCTGTCAACCGCAGGGCGATTTATCGCCGCGCCACCTTGGCAAGCCAGTGCAAAATGGGCAGGGCGGGCAAAATGCGGCGATGGCCCCATCGCTGCGCGAAAAATTTCAGCCGCAGGCAGGACAGGCACAGCAGCATGAATCCCATCACCACCCTTCTCGATCCCGCAACGCTCGATCCGTCGGGCGGCATGGCGGTAACAGACCCGGCCACCGGCGCAGTGCTGGCCCATGTGCGAACCTATGGCGCGGAAGAAATCGACGCGCTGGTTCACACCGCCGAAGCGGCGCGGCGCACATGGGCGGGGCAAACCGCCCGCACGCGCGCCACCTTGCTGCGCGCATGGTTCGATCTGATTGTGGCACACCGCGAGCAACTGGCCGAAATCTGCACGCTCGAATGCGGAAAGCCGCTGGCCGAAGCGCGTGCCGAGGTCGATTACGCCGCCAGCTTTGTCGAATGGTTTTCCGAAGAAGCGCGGCGCGCCTATGGCGAAACGATCCCCAGCTTTGCCACAGGCAAGGAAATCCTGGTGCGGCGCGAGCCCGTGGGCACATGCGCGGCGATCACCCCGTGGAATTTTCCGCTGGCGATGATCACGCGCAAATCCGCGCCTGCGCTGGCGGCGGGCTGCGCAATG
>JBGSKN010000122.1:0-1728 GCA_041741215.1 Erythrobacter sp.
GTCGGCAGGATTCCCGGCAGCGTGCCGGGGTCGGGCGCGATCCTGCTGCTGGCGCATTGGGATCACCTTGGCGAATGCGGCCCGGCCGATGCGGCTGACCGGATCTGCAACGGCGCAGCGGATAATGCCAGCGGGCTGGCCGCAATGATCGAACTGGCGCGGCGGTTGAAGGCGGGCAGGCCGCTGAGCCGTGATATTTATGTGCTCGCCACCACCGCCGAAGAAGCCGGGCTTGTGGGCGCGAGGGCATTTGCCCAGGCGCCGCCGTTGCCGCTTGGCGATATCATCGCCGCGTTCAATTTCGATATGGTCGCAATCGCGCCGGAGGCCAGCCCGGTCGGCTATATCGGGCGCGGGCAGACGCCGCTCGACGGGGTGATCCTCGATTATCTCGCGCGCAGCGGGCGTGAACTTGGCGAACAGGACCTGGCTGACGGCTTTGTGCGGCGGCACGATGGCTGGGCGCTGCTGCAACGCGGGGTTCCTGCGGTGCTGCTGTCGAGCAGCTATGGCAGCCGCGCGATCCTGCGCCCGTTTCTTGACAATCGCTACCACCGCCCGTCGGATGACATCGCGGAAATGGAGCTGGGCGGGGCGATTGATGACCTGCTGCTGCACGAAGGCCTGATCCGTCTGCTGGCAGACCCTGCGCGCTATCAGCCAGCGGCGGGCGGCCAGCCCTAGCCTATTTCGGCAAGCGCGGTTACATGACGCGCCACGAATCCCCCTCTCCCGGTGATCGCAGCGATTGAATGAAAGTGGCGCATATGGATATCCCGCTCGGCCTGACCTTTGATGACGTGCTGCTCCGCCCGGCGCAGAGCAGCATCCTGCCCAGCGCGGCCGATACCTCGACCCGGCTGACGCGCGACATCGCGATCAACATCCCGGTGCTGTCATCGGCGATGGATACCGTGACCGAGGCAGACATGGCGATTGCGATGGCGCAATTGGGCGGGATCGGCGTGCTCCACCGCAATCTCGACGTGGAGCAGCAATGCGCCGCAGTGCGCGCGGTCAAGCGGTTTGAAAGCGGGATGGTGGTCAATCCGATCACCATCGGCCCCGATGCAACCCTGGGCGATGCGCAGGCGCTGATGCAGCAGCACCGGATCAGCGGGATCCCCGTGGTGGATGCGGGCGGCAAGCTGGTCGGCATTCTCACCAACCGCGACGTGCGCTTTGCCGAAAACCCCGCGCAGCCGGTGCGCGAGTTGATGACGACCGAAAACCTCGCCACAGTGCCGCTCGGCACCGGGCAGGAGGATGCGCGCCGTCTGCTCCACGCCCGCCGGATTGAAAAGCTGCTGGTGGTGGATGATGCATTTCGCTGCATCGGGCTGATTACGGTCAAGGATATCGAAAAGGCGGTGAATTACCCCAATGCCACCAAGGATGCCGCAGGGCGTTTGCGCGTGGCAGCGGCGACCACGGTGGGTGATGCGGGCTTTGCGCGCACCGAAGCATTGGTTGACGCCGAGGTTGACGTGATCGTGATCGACACCGCCCACGGCCACAATATCGAAGTCGCCCGCGCGGTTGAAAGGGTCAAGAAACTGTCGAACGCGGTGCAGGTGATGGCGGGCAATGTCGCCACCGCCGAAGCCACGCGGTCGCTGGTCGATGCGGGGGCGGACGCGGTCAAGGTCGGGATTGGGCCGGGATCGATCTGCACCACCCGCGTGGTGGCGGGGGTGGGCGTGCCGCAACTGACCGCGATTCTGGAAT
>JBGSKN010000123.1:0-2071 GCA_041741215.1 Erythrobacter sp.
GTGTCGGGGTTCACCGCGACCATAGCGATCGGCGCCCTGTTGGTGGTGACGGCGTTTAACTGGCTGGGGGTCGAAGAAGGGCGCATTTCGAACATCGTCGGGCTTTCGATCAAACTCGCGCTGCTCGGCGGGGTGATCCTGGCAGCCGCGGTGGTCGAAGTGCCGCCCGCAGCGGCCACGGCAAGCCCCATCGCACCATTATCCGCGCCCGAGGCGGCAATCGGATGGGTCGCATTCATCACCGCATTGCAGATCGTGCTCGGCGCTTATGACGGGTGGCAAGGCCCGGCCTTTTTCGCCGAGGAGGACAAGGACCCCGCCCGCAACATCCCGCGCGCGTTCTTTACCGCCGCGTTCATGCTGCTGGCGATCTATCTGGCCATCAACCTGTGCGTTTTCACCGTGCTTGATGTCGCCACCCTGCGATCATCCGATCTGCCGGTGGCGCTGTTGATCGAGGCGCTGCTGGGGCCGGTGGGCCTGAAGGTGACGGGGCTGGCAGCGGCAATCATGGCGCTGCTGACGCTCAACGCCATCGTAATGACCCAGCCGCGCATCCTGTATGGCATGGCGCGTGACGGGCTGTTCCTCAAAAGCGCGATGCTGGTCAATCGCGGGGGCACGCCGTGGGCCGCACTGCTGATCGGGACGGCGGTGGCAATCCCGATGGTCCTCACCGGAGCCTATATCTTCGTCTTCAAACTTGGGGCAGCGACCGGGATTTTCGCCGCAATGCTGTACAATGCGTCATATTTTTCGCTGCGCCTGAAGCGCCCCGAAATGGCGCGCCCGTTCCGCGCCATCGGCCATCCTGTGCTGCCCGCGCTAATCCTCGGCATAACCATAGCGCTGTTCGCCGCGATGGCGATTGCCGACCCGGTTGGCGGATTGTGGATCGCAGGATTGGTTGGCATCTGCGTGCCGGTTGGCCTCCACCTTGATCGCCAACGTCGCAAGGCTGGCCTGCCTGTTCCCACATGACGGATCGCTGATCCTCAGCCGCGCGGCGGCGCTGAACTGGCAGCGTGTTGCAATCGGGCAGGCGTTGACCTATCCTTTGCGGCATGGCCCGGTTCAAAGCTCTTGCGTTGATATGCTGCATTGTCAGCTTGTTCGTGCAAAGCGCTGCCTTTGCCGCCGTCCCTTCGCAAAGCGTGATGGGCGCAGGGGCCAATTGTGCGGAAATGCCGGCTCATGCCGGCAGCCAGACCGGAACGACGGCCCCATCTGACCTGCCAGGCTGCTGTGCAGACATGGCTTTGGGCTGCCTTGGCGCCGTGGGCTGCGCCGCTCCCCCGGCGATGACCGGGCCAGCCCAGCCGGTCTCTACTCCTGCGCCGATCACCCCCGCCATCTACGCGGCGCTGATCGCCAGCAGCCTTTACGGCGCGCCGATCCCGCCGGAATTCCCGCCTCCCCAAACCAGCTTCGCAATCTAGCATTTGTCGGCGGGGCTGCGGCCCTTTGCCTGATGCTGTTTACGCAGGTGCGCGACTGATTGGCCCATTGCTGGCCGCCAGCCGCAATATTCGCACCCTCCCCCCATCCCGGCGGGGACAACGCGAGGCGAAGAGATGAACTGGAAAATTTGCTGGCTGGTGCCGGCCGCTTTGGCGGCAGCGTCAGCCGCCCACGCGCAGCCGATCACTTATGCCGAGGCGCTGCGGCAGGCGCGGGAAGAACAACCGCTGATTGAGGCGCGCGAACTTCAGGTCGAAGCCAATCGCAAGGTGATCGGCACGGCCGATGAACTGCCCGATCCGGTGTTGGGCGGCGGCCTGGTCAATGCTCCTGTGACCGGGCCGGTTGCGTACGAGCTCAATGGGACAGAGATGACGATGCTGCAGGTTGGTATCGATCAAGACATTCCCAATCTTGCCAAGCGCCATGCACGGCGCGGGCTTGCCGTTTCGGATACAAACGTCTCGCAAGCCAGGCTCACCATGGCGCGCAGGGATGTGGTTCTGGCGGCGGGGCAATCGTGGATATCGCTCCACTTTGCGCAGCGGCGAATGGCGTTGGCGCAGGTGGCGCAGGAAGATCTGGGCGCGCTGGTGCCGGTGGCCCGCAG
>JBGSKN010000124.1:0-8152 GCA_041741215.1 Erythrobacter sp.
CTCACCCGCTGGTCGCGGGGGGGCGAGCCGGGGCGCTGGCCGCATTGCACGCTGATCGCGGTATCACGGCGATCGACCTGCTGCCCGATGCCGCCGGGGTGCCTTTCCTCAACCCCGGCCTGCTTACGCACAATCTCGCGCCTGTCTATGGACGCGGACCGGACGCCACCCCGCTGGCGCAGCAGACACGCGCATGACACCCTGCCCGCATCTCGTCGACCGGATCATGGCGGTGATGGAAACCGCGTTCGATCCGGCCTTTGGCGAAGCGTGGAACCGGCGGCAGGTTGTCGATGCGCTTACCTTGCCCTCAACCCATGCGCTGGTGGTTGATGCTGATGGCGCGGTGATCCCCGATGGTTCAGCCCCGCTGACGACGCCCGCGGGCTTCGTGCTGACCCGCCATGTGCTTGATGAAGAAGAGCTTCTGCTGATTGCGGTCGCTCCCGATGCACGGCAACGCGGCATTGGCGCGGGTTTGATCGAATACCTGTTCGCCGCCGCCCGCAGGCGCGGCATTGCCCGCATCTTCCTTGAAATGCGGCGCGGAAATCCGGCAATTCACCTCTATGCCAAATTCGGTTTTGAACCGATTGGCGTGCGGAAAAACTATTACCGAATGGTAAATGGCGATAGAATTGATGCCATTACTTTTGGAAGATCAATCTAGGCAAGTCATGCGTTGCGCATAAACGGGATTGGCCAAAGCAAACCTGTTGCCAAAACTGTAGGTGTGCGCCATGAATCAACAACCGGGGGTAATTCAACGACGTCCAAGAGGGACTTATGCAGGATCTGGAAATTGAAATGAAAGAAACACTTATCACGCTGACAAGCGATATCGTTGCGGCGCATGTCAGCAACAATGATGTCGACGTTGCCGATCTGCCAAGCCTGATTACCAACGTGTATAACGCGCTCGCCAATCTGGGCGAAAAGGTTGAAGTCGAAGTGCCCAAACCGCAACCCGCCGTTGCGATCCGCAATTCGATCAAGCCTGATTACATCGTCTGCCTTGAAGACGGCAAGAAGCTCAAGATGCTCAAGCGTTACCTGCGCACCAATTACAACATGACCCCCGAAGAATATCGCGCGCGCTGGGATCTTGCTGCGGACTATCCGATGGTTGCGCCCAATTACGCCGAAAAGCGCCGCGAGCTCGCCAAGAAAATCGGCCTTGGTCGCAAGCCCGGAACGGTTATGCGTCCACGGCCCGCAAAGAAGGCCTGATTCCGGCCCCAAGGTCGCCTATCCTTGGCTGGCAAGGCCGCCTCTGTTGAGAGGGTGTCCGTGCCAGCTTGAGCATGCAGCCTCATCCCTATAAGGATGGGGCTGCTTTGCTATCAAATGGTCGATCCGGCAGCGGACGGCGTGTGTGGCGATGGAGCTTTCGTTGAACCAGAAAATCGATCTCGAACAACTCTGCGCCGAAAAAGGCCTGCGCATCACCGAACAACGCCGGGTGATTGCCAAGGTGTTGTCGGATAGCGATGACCACCCCGATGTCGAACTGCTTCACAGTCGCGCGGCGGAGGTCGATCCGGGTATTTCGATCGCGACGGTATACCGCACGGTTCGGCTGTTTGAAGAGGCAGGCATTCTTGATCGCCACGATTTCGGCGATGGCCGGTCGCGGTACGAACCCGTGCCCGAAGCCCACCACGATCACCTGATCGATGTCGAAACCGGCAAGGTCGTCGAATTCGTCGATCCCGAAGTTGAAGCATTGCAGCGCCAGATTGCCGAGCGGCTGGGCTATCGGCTGGTCGATCACCGCATGGAGCTTTACGGCGTCCGCCTGTCACGCAATGACTGACCCGGCTTTTCCGCCCGACCGTCATAAAGCGTCCGGTCAACGCCAATGGGAACTGCGGCAGGCAGCAGCCAGAGGGGAAAGCACCCCGATTTCATGGACCGGATGGCTGCGGCTTTACCTGCGCGCGGCGGCGCTGATCGGCCTGTTGCTGATGTTTGTGCCGCTGCATTATCTCTATCGGTCGTTCGCCTACGGCTCGCCCTTCCCGATGCTTTTCCTGCGCTATGCCGCGCGGATATGCGGCGCGCGGGTTCAGGTGATCGGGACGCACCTGCGGCGCGATGTGTTCTATGTCGCCAATCACCTGTCCTGGGTGGATATTCTTGCGATGGCCGGGGCGAGCGGCACGGCGTTTGTCGCCAAGGCCGAACTTGCCGAAGCGCCGGTGGTAAGCTGGCTGGCGCGGCTCAACCGGACGGTGTTCGTCAAGCGCGAACACCGGATGGGCGTGGCCGAACAGATCAATGCCCTGAAGGAAGCGCTGGTCGATAACTGGTCGGTCACGGTCTTTCCCGAAGGCACCACCACCGACGGGCAATCGCTGCTGCCGTTCAAGACCTCGATGTTGTCAGTGCTCGAACCGCCGCCGCCCGGTGTGCTGGTGCAGCCGGTGATCCTCGATTATGGCGCGGTGGCCGAATGGATCGGCTGGATTGGCGAGGAAAGCGGCGTCAACAACGCCAAGCGGGTATTGGCACGCAGGGGCACCTTCCGGCTCAAGGTGCATTTCCTCGAACCTTTCAGCCCCGAAGATTTTCGCGGGCGCAAGGCCATCGGCATGGAAACCCGCCGCCGGATCGAAGAAGCGCTGGTTGCGATAATCGGTCGCCCGCTGCGGCCCTTTGCCCACACGGTTCCGCCCGTCCGATACGAACCGCGCCCTGACCGCGAGCGCGTCGATTAACGCGCTTCATCACAGCCCCGCGCGCACCAGCCAATCGTGGAAGATCCGCACCGGGCGGCTTTCCAGCGCGACCGGCTTGCACACGAACCAGTAGCTATAGGGGCTTTCTACCGGCTTGCCGGGCAGGTTGATCAGACGGGTGTCGTTGGCGCGGCGCAGGTGATCATCATGCATGATCGCAATGCCCAGACCCTGCGCGGCGGCCTCCAGCATCAACTGGCCCGAATCGTAATGATCGATGGCGGCAGGGTTCATGTTTTCAAGGTCGTTTGCCTTTTTCCACGCGGCAAAGCTTTCGGGCAGTTCGTTATGAATCAGGAAAGTCTGCCGGGCCATCGTCTCGGGCGTGATGTTCGGCCCGATGGCCCGCGCCACGTCCTTGCTGCAGATAGCGTGGACAAGATTGTGGTCAAGCCGGACCGCGTGCAGCCCGCTTGCCGGGCCGCGTGACAGGATGATCGCGGCGTCCAGCGTGTCCCCCACCCGGTCTTCTAGATGCGGGGCAGTGTCGATGTCGATATGCAGCAAGGGGTGGCGCTGGCGCAATTCGCCCAGCCGCGGGAACAATCGCTGACTGCCGAACATCGGCAACACCCCCAGCCGCAGACGCAGCAAGGCGATATTGTCCGACTGGCTTTCCACCGCGCGGGCGAGCGCCTCCATATGCGGGTTCACCGCCTCGTAAAACGCCTGGCCTTCATCGGTCAGTTGCATCGACTGGCGCGCGCGGGTGAACAGTTTCTTGCCGACGAATTCTTCAAGATTGCTGATCCGCCGCGACAATGCAGAAGGACTAAGCCCAATCTCCTCCGCCGCCGCCCGGCCCGAGCCGAGCCGGACAGTGCGCATGAACGCTTCGAGCGCGCGAAGAGGGGGCAGGCGGCGTGCGGGCATCAAACATCTCCTTGCTGGCAGGAGATACGCCAAATTCGCTTTCAATGATGCAATAAATCGAAGAAAAATTGCATCCTCTGTCTCAAGGTTGCGCCTACTGCATGTTGTCCGCTGCTGCCGGGGGATGGAGCCGCAGGCGCGTCACGTGGGTTTCATCGCCCGCGGTCACTTCGATCCGCCAGCCGCTGGCATGTTCCAGCACCGTGCCGACCGGCGGCACCGCTTCGGCCAGGACAAAGGCAAGCCCGCCCAGCGTATCGACCGCTTCCACCACCTCAGCCAGCCGCGGATCGACCAGCACGGCGACATCATCCAGCTCCGCGCGGGCGTCACAATCCCACATGCCTTCCCCGATGGGAACGATCAGCGCCTGGGGTGCATCATCGTGTTCGTCCTCGATATCGCCGACGATTTCCTCGACCAGATCCTCGATCGTGATGAGCCCGTCGGTGCCCGAAAATTCGTCGAGCACGATCGCCAGATGCACCCGGTTGGTGCGCATGTCGGCCAGCACATCCAGCGCCCCGCGCGATTGCGGCACATAGAGCGGCTGACGCATCAATGTGGTCCAGTCCTCCGGCGGCGGCAAGGCGTTGGCGAGGAACGGGAAAACATCCTTGATGTGGATCATCCCGATCACCGAATCGAGCGTTTCGCGGTAGACGGGCATGCGCGAATGGCCGTGTTCGCTGAACGCGGCGACCAATTCGGCCCAGCTGATTTCGGCATCCACCGCGATGATCTCGCCGCGCGGCACCGCCACGTCATCGGCATCATGTTCGGAAAAATGCAGCAGGTTGCGCAGCATCTGGCGCTCAACCCGCGACAGGTCGCCGCCGGCATTGCTGCGCCCATCGGACTGCGAGGCGCCGTGTTCGTCCTCGTGTTCGTCGATCGCTTCTTCAAGCTGTTCGCGCAGGGATCGCGCCGTTTCCAGTCCGAGGATCTTGCGCAGGGCAGGCCAAAGCCCGCTGCTACTGTCCGCGTCTCCCGATTGAGGCGCGGAAGAATGGGAATCGGCCATGGCCTTAGTCAATGCTCCTAGCGGTGATCAAGCGTCATATGGGTCAGCGATGCCCAGTTTGGCAAGTATGGCGGTCTCCAGCGCCTCCATTTGCTCGGCCTGCGCGTCGGAATCGACGTGATCGTGGCCGGCAAGGTGGAGCAATCCGTGGATGATCAGGTGCGCGGCGTGGTGTTCCAGCGGCACGCCCTTGTCCGCCGCCTCGCGCGCGCAAGTCTCATACGCGAGCGCAATGTCGCCGAGCATAACGGGGGGGCCATCCGGTGTCAGGCTTTCCAGCTCCTCGCGCGCCAGCATCGGAAAGCTGAGGACGTTGGTGGGCTTGTCGCGTGTCCGCCATTCACGGTTCAGGCTCTGGATTTCCGCGTCGGAGGTGAACAACAGGCTGGCGATGAGACGCGGATTGCCGATCAGCGGCTCGCCCTTGCCCACCGCTATCGCCGCACGCTGCGCCAACGCTTCCCACTCGCACGCCGAGGTTTGAGAGGGGGGCCAGTCTTCGATGTCGATGTCAAGTTGCATGATCCGCCAGCCCATAGCGCGGTTTGCCCGGCCACGAAACATTGCGAACCAGGGGGAAAATTCATTGGGCAGCTGGCGATAGCCTGATAAGGGCGCGCCATGCTTACGATCGACGGTGTTACAGTGCGGCTTGGCGGCCGGGCAATTCTGGATGGTGCCACAGCCACCGTGCCGATTGGTGCGCGGGTCGGGCTGATCGGCCGCAATGGCGCGGGCAAATCGACCTTGATGAAGGCGCTCATCGGCGAAATTGAGCCGGACGACGGCGAAATCAGCAAACCTTCGCGCGCGCGGATCGGCTATATCGCGCAGGAAGCGCCGAGCGGATCGATGACCCCCGAACAGATCGTGCTCGCCGCCGCCACAGAGCGCGCCGAGCTGCTGGCAGAGCTGGAAACCTGCACCGACATGGACCGCATGGGCGATGTCCACGAACGCCTTCTCGCGATTGACGCCTACAGTGCGCCGGCGCGCGCGGCCAGGATACTCAACGGCCTCGGTTTTGATGAGGAGATGCAGCAACGTCCGGTCGATAGTTTCTCCGGCGGTTGGAAGATGCGCATTGCCCTGGGCGCGCTGCTGTTTTCCGAGCCTGACATCCTGCTGCTCGACGAGCCTTCCAACCACCTCGATCTGGAAGCGACTCTGTGGTTGGAGAACTTCCTCAAGTCCTATCCCGCGACGCTGGTGGTAATCAGCCACGAACGCGACCTGTTGAACAAGGTGGTCGATCACATCCTGCACCTGCAAGGCGGGCAGCTGACCCTGTATCCCGGGGGTTATGACGCGTTTGAAAGGCAGCGGGCCGAGCGCGCGGCGCAGCTGGCCTCGGCCAAGGCATCGCAGGATGCGCAGCGCGCGCGGTTACAGGATTACGTCGCCCGCAACTCTGCGCGAGCCTCCACCGCCAAACAGGCGCAATCGCGCGCCAAGATGCTCGCAAAGATGCAGCCGATTGCCGCGCTGATCGAAGACCCGAGCCTCAGCTTCGATTTTCCCGATCCGGCCGAGATGAAATCGCCGATGATCACGCTGGAGCACGCGGCGGTCGGCTATGGCGAGGCGCCGCCGATTCTGAAGCGGCTTAATTTCCGGATCGAAGCCGATGATCGCATCGCACTGCTGGGCCGAAACGGCAATGGCAAGACCACGCTGGCGCGCCTGCTCGCCGCGCAGCTTTCCCCTGCGGAAGGCGCGGTGAATGCGCCGGGCAAACTCAAGGTCGGATATTTCACCCAGTATCAGGTCGAGGAATTGGCGGGGGAGGACACCCCGGTTGATCTGATGACCCGCGCGATGGAGCGGCAGACCCCCGGCGCGGTGCGGGCGCAATTGGGCCGCTTCGGCTTTTCCGGCGCGCGGGCGCAAACGCGGGTGGAGAAACTCTCGGGCGGGGAACGCGCGCGCCTGGCATTGGCGCTGATCACACGCGATGCCCCTCACCTGCTGATCCTCGACGAACCGACCAACCACCTCGATGTCGATGCGCGCGAGGCACTGGTGCAAGCCCTCAACGCCTATACCGGCGCGGTTATCCTGATCAGCCATGATCGCCACATAGTCGAACTGACCGCCGACCGGCTGGTGCTGGTCGATGGCGGCACCGCGCGCGAATATCCAGGAAGCATGGATGATTACATCGATTTCATCCTTGGTCGCAATCAGCCCAAGCGCGACCGGAATGGCAAGGCGCAAACCAACCGCAGCGCCAACCATGCCGCCGATGTGCGCGCAGCCCAATCAGAACTGCAAAAGGCCGACGCGACGATCACGCGGCTCATCACTGAGGTCGATGCGCTCGATCAACAGATCATTGCCCTCAGCGGCGCGGCGGGCGGGCAGACGGGCGCTGCGATGACAAGCCTTCTGACCATGCGGACCCAAGCCGCCGACATACTGGCCGAAGCCGAAGAAAAGTGGCTGTCCGCAGGGGCGACGCTTGAAGCCGCCGAAGGGTAGTGAGCCCCAACCGGGGTCCTGGCCCTAAGCTCCCTCGCCCTCATAGGCCTCGACGATTCGGCCCACAATCGGGTGGCGCACCACGTCGGCGGCGGTGAAGCGGATGGTGCCGAAGCCTTCGATCCCCTCCAGCCGCGATACCGCATCGTTCAGCCCGCTATTGGCCGGGCCGCCGGGGATATCCACCTGCCGGGGATCGCCGCACACCACCATCCGGCTGTTCTGGCCAAACCGGGTCAGGAACATCTTCATCTGTTCGCGCGTGGTGTTCTGCGCCTCGTCCAGGATGATGAAGCTGTCCGCCAAAGTCCGCCCGCGCATGAAGGCAATCGGCGCGATTTCGATCTCGCCATTGGCCAGCCGCCGTTCAACCTGTTCGGGCGGCATGCAGTCATTCAGCGCATCATAGAGCGGGCGCAGATAGGGATCGACCTTCTCCTTCATATCGCCGGGAAGGAAGCCGAGTTTCTCCCCCGCCTCGACCGCCGGCCGCGACAGGATCAGGCGCTGCACAGAACCGGTGATAAGCTGCGCCACCGCCTGCGCCACCGCCAGATAGGTCTTGCCCGTACCCGCCGGGCCGAGCGCGAAGATGATATCGTCCCTCGCCAGGCTGCGCATATATTCGATCTGCGTGGCAGAGCGCGGCACGATGGTTTTCTTGCGCGTGCGGATCATGATCGGCGGCGCATCCGCCTCACCCGAAATGATCCCTTCGAGCGTGGGTTCATTGGACATCGCGATCAGCGCCTCGATCGCGCCGCTATCGAGCGCTTCTCCGCGCGCCAGCCGGTCATACATGGTTTTGAGCGTTTCGCGGGCGCGGGCGACGTCGTCCTCCGGCCCTTCGATCACCACCATCGGCCCACGCGCATGGATGAACACGCCAAGCCGGTTTTCGACCTGCACCAGATTGGCATCGAACTGCCCGAACAGCGGGCCGAGCAGCGACTGGTTTTCAAAGGTCAGATCAACGCGCGCGCGCCGGGGTTCCGGAATATCGCGCGGATCGGGCGAGAGAGCCGGGTGTCCG
>JBGSKN010000125.1:0-16702 GCA_041741215.1 Erythrobacter sp.
CGAATGGCTCAAGGCAAGCCCATTCCTCGTCGCTCATCAAACCTCGGATCACGATAGCCTCCCCAAAAGCCACCTTGAATCACATACTGGTCCTCTTGGGAATCCCCTTTGTCAACAGGTCCTAGAAACACGTCGTTAACCCGCAATGGCTTTACCCGCGGTTCGTTCTTCAACGTCAACGCTGATTACGATGGCGAGGATGTGGCCGCCTATCTGTCCGACGAATGGCAGGTCAGTGAACAATTGCGGATCGATGCGGGCATCCGCTGGCATCGTCACAAAGTGACCGGCAGCCTGGAAAACAACGATTTCGGCGTCGATATCGATGGCGATCCCGACACCTTGTTCAACAATGGTGATGCGGTGTTGAACGGCACTTTTTCGAACATCGAATTCTCGAAAAGCCGGGCCGCCTGGACGGTGGGTGCCAATTACGCCTTTTCCGATGAATTCGGCACTTTCCTGCGGTATAGTCGGGGCAACAGCTTCCCCCAATTCGACCAGTTGCGCGATGGTTTGCGTCTGGTGCAGGAAATCGACACATTTGAAGGCGGGCTCAAGGTCACCAAACGCGATTACAGCGTTTTTGCCACCGTGTTCTATAATGATTTCAGCGGAATCCAGAACACGCAGATCGTCAATGGAGCGCCCATCCCGAATGTCGGCTCGGCCAGCGCCATCGGTGTTGAGCTGGAAGCCGAAGTGCGCCCGTTCGATGGCCTGAGTCTGGGCGGGAACGTGACCTATCTCAACGCGGAATATGATGATTTCTTCGCATTGGGCGGGTCGGTTGACGCATCGGGCAACCAGCTTGAGCGCCAGCCTGAATGGCAGGCACGCGGCCGGGCGGCCTATACTGCCAGCTTTGGCGGTCTGGAGGCCACGGTGTTCGGATCGGCGCAGTGGGTTGATTCGCGCTTCTCGGACAATCTCAACACCCAGGTCCTGCCGTCTTATACCAAGGTGGATGCCGGCATTGCGGTGGATGTGAATGAACGGCTGACCTTGATGGCCACTGCGGACAATCTGTTCGATTCGCAGGGGCTTACCGAAGGCAATCCGCGCGCGATCGGGTCGCAGGGCGTTGGCCCCATCCTGGCCCGGCCCATCCTAGGCAGGTCGTTTACCTTCAGCGCACAATTCACATTCTGATCTGTGTGCCAGTTCCATCCCGAAAGGAAATATCCTTCGGGTCGCGGCCGCCGGGCGGGCATCGTGCCCCCCGGCGGTTTTGCGCTATGCCCCGTGCGAAAGGATGAGTGATGCCCGCTAACCGGACCCGTGTGCTGCTTGCGATTGTGCTTTCCTATATGCTGTTCGCGATTTTGTTGAACAGTGTGGGCACGGTTATCCTTCAGGCAATCGCCTCGCTCGGCCAGACCAAGTCCAGTGCCTCGATCCTGGAAGCGTTCAAGGATCTGCCGATCGCGATCACTTCGTTTCTGGTGGCATCGCTGCTGCCGCGCTTCGGCCTTCGCAACAGCATGGCGCTGGCCGCCGCAGGGGTCGGCCTGGCCTGTGTTGCCATGCCGCTGATGCCAACCTTCCTCACCACAAAGCTGCTGTTTGCCGTCACCGGCGCAGGTTTCGCGCTGACCAAGGTTTCGGCCTATGCCATGGTCGGCCTGGTGGCGCGCGACAAGGCCGACCACGCCAGCCTGATCAGCACCATCGAAGGGTTGTTCATGGTTGGTGTGCTTTCAAGCTATTGGCTGTTCGGTTCCTTCATTGACAGCGGCAATCCGCAGGGTCTTGGCTGGGTCAACGTCTATTGGCTGCTGGCTGTCGCGGCAGTTGCGGTCGCGGTGGTGGTCAAGACCACACCGCTTGACGAGAGTGCCGCGCAGCCGGAAAGCGGCGCGCCGAGCCGCGATTTTTCCGCGATGTTCGTGCTGGCGGCGCGGCCGCTGGTGGTGGTTTTCCTGCTCTGCGCCTTTCTGTATGTGCTGGTCGAACAGGCGATCGGCACCTGGCTGCCCACCTTCAACAACGAAGTGTTGCACATGCCGCAGGCGATGAGCGTGATGGCGGCCAGCCTGTTTGCCGGGGCCACCGCGGCTGGGCGGCTGGGCGCAGGCTTTGTCCTGCGGCGGGTTCCGTGGTTTACCGTGCTGGCCAGCTGTATCGTGATGATGGCCGTGCTGCTTGTGCTCACGCTGCCGCTCACACGCGGGCTGTCACCCGATCCCCACATGACCTGGGCGAGCGCGCCGCTGGCGGCCTTCATTCTGCCGATGGCCGGATTGTTTCTTGCCCCGGTCTATCCGGTCATCAACTCGCGCATTCTGTCCGCGCTGCCCCCGTCTGATCACGCGGTGATGACCGGGCTGATCGTGGTGTTTTCAGCGCTGGGGGGAACCACCGGTTCCTATGTCACCGGCCAGACTTTCGCTGCGCTGGGCGGCCAGACCGCGTTTTATTTCTCGCTTGCACCGCTGGCATTGCTGCTGGCGGCAACCACCCTGTTCAAACGATTGGGTGACCGGGAAGATCGCGACCTCGAAATCTCCTGATTTCACGGAACGATCGCCGAATTGCCGACACCGGCTGAGCGTGCCAGCAGTACTGCGGGAAGCGCTCCAATATTCAGGGGCCGTCTTTGGGAGTATCCAGCTGCGCAATCAGCTGTGCGATGCGGGCGCCCAGGGCCAGATCGGGTTCGTGACCAAACAGCCGAAAACGGATCAGGCCAGCGCGATCGATCAGCACCAGCGAAGGCGTGCCGCGCAAGCCATAGCGGGTCATGGTGCTGGGAGCCGCCGCCCCATCTTCATGCGCATCGACCCCGACCGGAAAGGCGATCCTGTATTCGTGCAGAAAGGCTTCGAGCGACGTCGGGGTCATCGCTGCATGATGCTCGAACACGGTATGCAGGCCGATAACCGCGACATCGCCGCGATTGAACGTCTGCGCGATCCGCTGCATCTGCGGGAGGCCGTTGGCGACGCAGCCCGGGCACAGCATCTGGAACGTGCCGAGGGCAATCACACGTCCACGCAGATCTTCCAGTCTCAGCGGTTCACTGTTGAACCAGCGGGTCGTCGCCCAAGGCTGGGCTGGCTCTACGTTCATGGGCTGCACCTTTGTGATGAGTGTTGGTTCCGGTTTCCACCCGACCCGCCGATGGAATCTGCCTGGCTCTGACTTGTATCAGGGGCTTCTATTGATTGACCTTGCCGGGCAGGCTCAGATCGCCCGATGCCACCTTGAACACATTCGCCACGCATAGCAGCGGCGAATGCGCGCTTTCGTTGACGCGCAATCCGGCCGTCACACCGTCAAAACCGGCGGTTTCAACGATCGAGATGTCACCGAAGGGCACTCTGACTTCGACCGTCTCCCCGGTAAGATCGGGTTGCCATCCCGGACTGTCGAGCAGGATCGGCGCGCCCGGCCAGGTCTTCGGCAGCCTTGGGCTTGTGCCTGCGGGGATATCCTGCACCTTGAGACCATTGGCACCGCAGGCCTCGTCCGGGCCAAGCACCACCCAGTGCATATGCCACTCGCCGCCATCATTGGCGCGGTTGCCATCCCTGGTCTCGTCAAACAGCGGGGTGTCGTCGAAATCGGGGTGGGAGGTAACGGCCAGCGCAAGGATGCCAGCGCCGCGTTCGAAGCCGACCTCGTAGGGGTCGATCGTTGTTGGCCAGACGTAGGAGAAGACCCTCGATCCTTCAAAGCGCCCGGTTGCAGTGGGGCGCGTAACGCCCGCTCGTCCGGAAACGGCCATGTGGAAAATGGCGACGTTGCCTTCGGTCCTGATCTTCGCGTGGACGATATCGAACGGTGCTTGCACGGCAGTGTCCGCTACCGGGCGAATCCCGCCGGTATGTTCGTGCGAGGCCGCAATTCGCTCGCTCGACGGGTCCTGAGGGTGCGCGGTGGCATCATGGGCATTCACCGCAGGAGCGCCCAGAGCCAGCGCGGCTGCAATTATGGCAGAAGAACGCATCATTCCTCTCCCGTGACCGCCGCCATCGAGGCAGCCGGAGCCGATGGGGAAATTGGCGGGTGACTTCATAATAGGACTCCTAACATTCGCAGGCACAGAAGACGCTGTGCGCGTTACCCCGGTGCGACCCGAGGGCATCTAGGTTGAGGCGGAGGCCTCCTCGTGTTCGGGACAATTGAGGCGCAGATCAGATGGGCGAAGCGGCGCCTTGATCAATCGGCAATAGTGTTCACCCCGCTTGGCCATGCTCGCATCGGAGACGAAGTAACGGCAGGTCAGGCACATGCGCTGCGGTGCTATGCGTCCGGCCCTTTGCAACTGCCCGATGGTTTGCACGACAATGGTGTGCAGGCTTTCGGCATTGCCGTCGCTCAGCAGACCGACAATGTCCTCAAACCCATCCGGAAGCTGGCCGAGCAGGGCGCGCCCTTCCGGGGTCAGGGAAACCCGGATTGCCCGGCCATGATCAGGGTCGGGCCTGCGTTCCACGAGGTGCTTGCTGGCGAGAGCCGAGACAGCATCGCTGGCGGTTGACGAACGCACGCTGAGCTGTGCGGCAAGGTCCTTCAGGCGCAAACCGTCCGGACGGCCAGCCAGCAGCCTTAGCGCGTCCCCCTGGGTGGGGGTCAGCCCTGCGTCTCCGCCGGTCTGCCAGTCCTTCTGGCGCGCCAGGGCGGCCAGACGGCTGAGGCCATAAATGAGCTGGTCACGAATCATGTTAGGACTCCTAATTAAATGGACTCCTGTGTCAAGACCGCCGCGCAGGGTGTTTTGCATCCGGAGGCGGCGCAAACAGGAAGCAACGCGCATTGCGCACTCGCAGGTTTGGTGCCGGTCAATTCGACCAATCAGACTGGGTTGTTCGCCGCTACGGTTTCTGTCCGTGCTGGCCGGACTTGCAGGCGGGCGGGGCGAGCAGTAAGGCAATGCGCCCCATGCAAGAGAGTTACATGCAGGAAAGCCAACCCAGCCCCATGTTCACTGGCCGCCCGGTCATCTCCGCCACCGGCCTGTTTACCCCGGCAGAGACTATCACCAACGAAGAACTGGTGGCGAGCTTCAACGCCTTTGCCGATCGCCATAATGCCGCCCACGCCGACGCGATTGATGCCGGGGAGGCGCAGGCGCTCTCGCATTCCTCGGTCGAGTTCATCGAAAAGGCGAGCGGGATCAAGGCGCGCCATGTGATGAGCAAGGCGCCGATCCTCGATCCGGATATCATGGCCCCGCGCTGGGCCGAGCGCGCGAATGACGAAATCTCGATCATGGCCGAAATCGGCGTGGCGGCGGCGCGCCAGGCGTTGGAGCGGGCGGGGCGCGATGCGCAGGATGTCGACGCGGTGCTGTGCGCAGCGTCCAACATGCAGCGCGCCTATCCCGCGATGGCGATCGAGATTCAGCAGGCGCTGGGGATTGACGGGTTCGGATTCGACATGAACGTTGCCTGTTCATCAGCCACCTTCGGCATCCAGACCGCCGCCGATTACATCCGTTCCGGCAACGCCAGAAGCGTGCTGGTGGTCAGCCCCGAAATCACCTCGGGCCATCTCAACTGGCGCGACCGCGACAGTCACTTCATCTTCGGCGATGTCGCCACCGCAGTGCTGGTCGAGGACGCGGGGATAGCCCCGGCGCAGCATTGGGACATCCTTGGCACCAGGCTGAAGACAGTGTTTTCCAACAATATCCGCAACAATTTCGGCTTTTTGAACCGCGCGCACCCCGACACTGCCGATGCAGCGGACAAGCTGTTCGTGCAGGAAGGGCGCCGGGTGTTCAAGGAAGTGGTGCCGATGGTGGCGCAGATGATCCTTGATGAAGCTGCGCGGCTGGGGATTGATCCGCGTGCGCTTCGCCGGTTGTGGCTGCATCAGGCCAATGCCGGGATGAACCGGATGATTTCGCGCAAGGTGCTGGGGCATGAGGCGAGCGAGGATGAAAGCCCGACCGTGCTCGACACCTATGGCAATACTTCAAGCGCGGGCTCGATCATCGCGTTCCACCTGCATCACGATGATCTGGCGGCGGGCGATACCGGGCTGATTTGCAGCTTTGGCGCGGGCTATTCGGCAGGAACCGTGTTCGTGCGCAAGGTCGGTTAGGCGCACGGCACGCCGACTTGCTTGCGGGCGCGGCCCCCACTCCCTAGAAGCGCTTCGATGGCAGGTGAAATCCTCGATAACAAAGGCCGCGGTGAGGCGGGCTGGAACTGGCCCGCGATCCACCCGGAAGGGCGCAAATTCGGGCTTATTGCGACTGCGATCAGCCTGTTTTTCCTGCTCATTCTTGGCTGGAATGTCGTCGGCTGGCCGCTGCTGATGCTGTCGGCCGGTGTGTTCGCCTTTTTCCGCGATCCCGAACGCGTGGTGCCGCAGCGCGATTCCGCGATTGTCGCGCCTGCTGATGGCCTGGTGACGCAGATCGAGGAGGTTCAACCCCCGCTGGAATTGCAGATCGACGATGGATCGGGGTTTGCGGGCCTTCCGGCCGTGCCGGTCACTCGCGTATCGATTTTCATGAGCGTGTTCGATGTGCACATCAACCGCACCCCGGTGGCCGGGACGGTGCGGCGGGTGGTGTATATCCCCGGCAAGTTCATGAACGCGGATCTCGACAAGGCAAGCGACGAGAATGAACGTCAGCATATAATGATCGAGCGCGGCGACGGGCTCAAGATCGGGTTCACCCAGATTGCCGGCCTGATCGCGCGGCGGATCGTGCCGTTTGTGAAGCCCGGCGACATGGTGGCGAAAGGCCAGCGGGTGGGCCTGATCCGGTTCGGCAGCCGGGTGGACGTCTATCTGCCGGTCGGGACTGATCCCAAGGTGATGATTGGCCAGACGACGATTGCAGGCGAGACGGTGCTGGCGGAAATTGGCGAACGCGGGTTGATCGAGGGAGTTGTCCAGTGAGCCGTCCGCCAAAACCGCGCCGGATGCCATTTTTCCCCGCCCGGCTTGGCCCCAAGGCGGCTGAGGATGAAGATGTCGCGGACAGCGCGCGCTATGCCAGCGTCGTCGGCGGCCTGACCCTGCGTGCGATGCTGCCCAACGCGATTACGGCAGCGGCGCTGTGTGCGGGGTTGACCGGCATCCGCTTTGCGATCGACGGTAACTGGTCTTACGCAATCCTTCTGGTGATCCTTGCCGGGGTGCTCGACGGGATCGATGGGCGGATCGCGCGGTTGCTGAACGCGCAGTCGCGGTTCGGGGCAGAACTGGACAGTCTGGCGGATTCGCTATCCTTCGGGGTGGCCCCGGCGCTGATCCTGTTCCTGTGGTCGCTCAAGGAATTGCCAAGCTTTGGCTGGTTTGCCGCATTGGCCTTCGCGATCTGCTGCGCGCTCAGGCTGGCGCGGTTCAATGCCGGGATCGATACCGATGAACAACCGCACAAATCCGCCGGGTTCCTGACGGGGGTGCCCGCTCCGGTCGGCGCGGGCCTGGCCTTCACGCCATTCTATCTGTGGACCGAAACCGGGCTGGAGATTTTCCACAATCCGGTGCTGATGACTTTCTGGCTTGCCACGATTGCGGTGCTGATGATTTCCAACATGGCAACGCTGAGCTGGGCCTCGCTGCGGCCGCGCAAGACGATCCGGCTTGGGCTGATCGCGTTTGTCGGGCTGGCCTTTGCCGCGCTGCTGCTGGAGCCGTGGTGGACGCTGAGCGCGATCAGCATCACCTATCTTGCACTGATGCCTTATGGCCTGTTCAAATATGGGCGGATCAAGCGGCGGCGAAGGCAGGAGCAGGCCGCATCCGCAGCGCCTGCGGACGGCGAGACGGCGTAGCCTTGCGGGTGATGCGCGGCGCGCGCAATTCCTGCGCTTTGACCTGCACCGCGAACCCGGCCTGCATCAGCGCGGCTTCCTGCATCAACTGCACATAGGCTTCGTGCGCCTTGATCGCGCTATCGATGATGGTGAGCACCGCAAGGATTGCGGTGAAGGTGAACAGCAGGGTGATGGCGATAGCGATCATGGCAATGTCCTTGACTGGCCTTTGACTGGCAGGTGTTCATTCTTTGTTCCTCGCTTATGTTCCCCAACTGTTCCACCATGTCAAGCCGCTTTCATACAGGCACGGCGCGGATTTTTTGCGGGCGGGGCAATCGGGGCTGGATTTTGTCGCGGGGCAAAGCTAAGGGCGCGCTCGCATGTTGGTGGGCACAAGGCTCGCTTGCGCGCAAATTCACATGGAAAGCGCACATACCGGTGCCGCAGGCGGGAACTCCGCCAACGCGGTTCCAGCTTTCCAGAGGAACAACCGGAAAGGAATTACCTATGGCGGCACCAGTCGTCACGATGCAGCAATTGATCGAGGCCGGCGCTCACTTCGGCCACCAGACCCACCGCTGGAACCCGCGCATGAAGCCGTATATTTTCGGCGCGCGCAACGGTGTTCACATCATCGACCTTTCGCAGAGTGTGCCGCTGTTCGCGCGCGCGCTCGATTTCGTCGAGTCGACCGTGCGTTCGGGCGGCAAGGTGCTGTTTGTCGGCACCAAGCGTCAGGCGCAGGAACCGATTGCCGAAGCTGCGCGCACGTCGGGACAGCATTTCGTCAACCATCGCTGGCTGGGCGGGATGCTCACCAACTGGAAGACGATTTCGGGTTCGATCCGCCGGTTGAAAGCCCTCGAAGAACAGCTTTCGGGTGACACCAGCGGCCTGACCAAGAAGGAAGTCCTGCAGCTCACCCGTGAACAGGGCAAGCTGGAAATGTCGCTTGGCGGCATCCGCGACATGGGCGGTATTCCCGACGTGATGTTCGTGATCGATGCCAACAAGGAAGAGCTCGCGATCAAGGAAGCCAACGTTCTCGGCATTCCGGTGATCGGGATCCTCGACACCAATGTCGATCCGTCGGGCATTGCTTTCCCGGTTCCCGGCAATGATGACGCCAGCCGCGCTGTGCGTCTGTATTGCCAGGCGATCTGTGAAGCCGCGCTGGCAGGCAAGGGCAAGTTCCAGGCTGACGTCTCGAGCGATTTCGGCGCGATGGCTGAACCTCCGGCCGAAGCTGTGGTCGAAGATGTGGCCGAAGCCGTGGTCGAACCGGTCGACGATGTTCCGGCTGCCGATGAAGCTGCTGGCGAAGCTGCCGACGCCTGATTTTCCGTATGATCGGCGCGCGTTTTTCATGGGCGCGCGTCAATCATCCGTCACAATCTCACTATAGCGCGCCCGGCATTGCCTCGCCTTTGCGGAACGGCATGGCCGGGCGCGATTGAAACCGAATGAAAAGGAAATTCTCATGGCCGATTTCTCCGTCGCTGACGTGAAGACGCTGCGCGAGCGCACCGGCGCTGGCATGATGGACGCCAAGAAGGCGCTGACCGAAGCGGGCGGCGATATCGAAGCCGCGATTGACGCGCTGCGTGCCAAGGGCCTCGCCACCGCGCAGAAGAAGTCGAGCCGCACGGCGGCTGAGGGCCTTGTCGGCGTGTTGGTGCAGGGCACCCGCGGCGTCGCGGTCGAGGTCAACTCGGAAACCGACTTTGTAGCCAAGAACGAACAGTTCCAGGATTTCGTGCGCAAGGCCACCGCGGCTGCGCTCGCGCTGGGCAGCGATGATGTCGATGCGCTGAAGTCGGCGGCTTACCCGGATGGCGGCACCGTGGCTGAAAAGCTGACCGACAATGTCGCCACCATCGGTGAAAACCAGCAGATCCGCCGGATCAAGACCGTTGCGGTCGATAAGGGCGCGGTCATTTCCTACATGCACACTTCCGCTGCTGAAGGCCTTGGCAAGATCGGCGTGCTGATCGGGTTGGAAAGCGAAGCGGGCGCCGACGTGCTCGAACCGCTCGGCAAGCAGTTGGCGATGCACGCTGCGGCGGCTTTCCCGATGGCGCTGGATGCCGACGGGCTTGACCCTGAAGTGCTCGACCGTGAACGCAAGATCGCTGCCGAAAAGGCTGCCGAAAGCGGCAAGCCCGCTGACGTGCAGGCCAAGATGGTAGATGGCGCGGTGAAGAAATTCGCCAAGGAAAATGCCCTGCTCAGCCAGGTCTTCGTGATGGACAACAAGACCGTCATTTCCGATCTGGTCGCGCAGGCCGGCAAGGCTGCAGGCACGCCAATCGTGCTCAAGGATTATGCCCGCTTCCAGCTTGGTGAAGGCATCGAAAAGGAAGTGAGCGACTTCGCCGCCGAAGTGGCTGCTGCCGTCGCGGGCTGACCCACCCGAATTATCGGAAAAAAT
Source organism: Erythrobacter sp. (assembly GCA_041741215.1). Lineage (GTDB taxonomy): Bacteria > Pseudomonadota > Alphaproteobacteria > Sphingomonadales > Sphingomonadaceae > Erythrobacter. The sequence continues at coordinate 10,162 of JBGSKN010000125.1, forward strand.
GCACGGGCCGGGGGGTAGCAACCTTCCGGCCCGTTGCTTTTCGGGTGGTCGCCAGCGCATCCCCCGGCGTCATTCAGTTCGGGGGCATCATGAATTTTACCAAAGGCGCAATGATCTGTGCAGCGCTGCTGACAGCGTGTTCGGCGGCCCCGCAATCAGAAGCGGGCACCGCAGCGTTGCCGAGCCAGCGCGGCGGAGGTGAGCCATACGAATTGCTCGGCTCGCAGGTGTTCGATGTGCCCGATCCGTCCAGCGGCATCACCTATCAGATCTTTATCAGCCTTCCGCCAAGCTATGGCGCGGAGCCTGCGCGCAACTATCCGGTGGTCTATGTGACCGACGCCGATTACGGTTTTCCGATGTTGCGCCTGATCGGTCGGCGCATGAACGGGGCTGGCCCGCGGATCGAGGAGTTCATTCTGGTCGGCCTGTCATACGGCAAGGGGCAAGAGCCGATGGCAAGCCGCCGGCGCGATTACACACCGACAGCCAATGGTGCATCAGGTGCGCCTTCTGGCGCTGTCCACGGGGAATCGCTGCGTTATCGCGATTACCTGCGCGATGCCGTGATACCGTTTGTCGAGGCGCGTTTTCGCACCGCCCCGGCAGAGCGAACCTTTGTTGGCCATTCCTATGGCGGGCTGCTGGGCGCGCAGATTCTGATGACTGAACCCCAGATGTTCAGCGGTTATGTGCTGGGCAGTCCATCCTTGTGGTTCGACCGGAAATACCTGCTCAAACAAACGCCCGGACTGCTGAATCAGGTCGTCGCGATTGATGCTGATGTCTATCTATATGTTGGCGAATTCGAGGCCCGGCGCAAGGGTGACAGGCGTTACCAGCAGGATGTCGATATGGTGGCCGATAATGGCGCCTTTGCCGATATGTTGCGCGCCAGAAATTATCCCGGCCTCAATCTGAAGGCCGAAGTGCTGGCGGACGAGGATCACCTGTCGGTCGCGCCGCGCGGCTTTACCAATGGGTTGCTGCACACGCTTCCTGCGCGCAACCGCGAGGAATAGGCCGGGCCTTTCCCTTTGCGCATCGGCCGATTGCCGGTTAAGTGCGGCGCACCCAAATCATTGGCCCAAGATTCCACCCGGAGCCTCGTATTCCCATGTCACTTCCTCCGATCAAACGCGTATTGCTCAAACTTTCGGGCGAAGTGCTCATGGGCGGGCAGCAGTTCGGGATCGACCCGGCCTTCGTCGCCGAACTAGCCAAGGAAGTGAAGGCGGCGAAAGACACCGGGCTGGAAATCTGCCTTGTCATCGGCGGCGGCAATATCTTTCGCGGGATGGCGGGCGCGGCGCAGGGGATGGACCGCGCGCAGGCCGATTACATGGGTATGCTGGCGACGGTGATGAACGCGCTGGCGATGCAGAACGCGCTCGAACAACTGGGCGTCCACACCCGCGTGCAAAGCGCGATCGAGATGGATCAGGTGTGCGAGCCGGTGATCCGCCGCCGCGCTGAACGCCACCTTGAAAAAGGGCGCGTGGTGATTTTTGCCGCAGGGGTGGGCAGCCCCTACTTCACCACCGATAGCGGCGCGGCGCTGCGCGCAGCTGAAATGAATTGCGATGCCTTGCTGAAAGGCACCAGCGTGGACGGGGTTTATGACAGCGATCCCAAACACAACCCCGCAGCAAAGCGCTTCGACACGGTGACCTACGACCGGGTGCTGGCCGATAACCTCAAGGTGATGGACGCATCGGCGGTCGCGCTGTGCCGTGATAACGAAATCCCGATCGTGGTCTTCTCGATCCGGGAAAAGGGCAACCTTGCCCGTGTGCTTTCGGGCGACGGCGTGCAGACCATTGTTCAAGATAGCTGATAGAAGAAGGGGGAACCTGACCCATGCCGCAATATGACAAAGCCGATGTAGAGCGCCGGATGAAGGGCGCCGTGGAATCGCTCAAGAGCGATCTTCAGGGCCTGCGCACCGGGCGCGCGAACACCACGCTGCTCGATCCGGTTATGGTCGAGGTTTACGGCGCGATGATGCCGCTCAACCAGGTCGCCACGGTCTCGGCACCCGAACCACGCATGCTGAGCGTGCAGGTGTGGGATAAATCGAACATGACCCCGGTCGAAAAGGGCATTGCCCATGCCAATCTGGGGCTCAACCCGATCATCGATGGCCAGACCCTGCGCCTGCCGATCCCCGATCTGACGCAGGATCGCCGCAAGGAATTGGCCAAGCTGGCCGATCAATATGCCGAAAAGGCCAAAATCGCGATCCGCAACGTGCGCCGCGATGCGATGGAAAGCCTCAAGACCGACGAAAAGAAAAAGGAAATCTCCGAGGATGAGCGCAAGCGGTCCGAGGATGAAGTCCAGAAGCTGACCGATAAATACGTCGCCGATACCGACGAGGCGGCGGCGAAGAAAAAGCAGGAAATCCTGACCCAGTAAGGCGGGGGCACCGGATCGTTAGGAACAGTTTTGGATCAGAACCGCGCAAGACATGTTGCCATCATCATGGATGGCAATGGCCGCTGGGCCAAAAAGCGCGGGCTGCCGCGCGCGGTCGGTCATCAGCGCGGCGTGGAGGCGGTGCGGCGGCTGGTGCGTTCGCTTCAGCCAGACGATCTTGAATGCCTGACGCTCTATGCGTTTTCGTCCGAAAACTGGAAGCGTTCCGATGACGAGGTCGATGATCTGATGAACCTGATGCGGCGGTTCATCAAATCCGACCTTCCCGAATTCATCGCCAACAGTGTCAAACTCAAGATCATTGGCGATTGGCAATCGCTGGCGCCCGATATTGTAGCGATGCTCCAAGACGCGCTGGCGCAGACCGCAAATGGCACGAAAACGCTGGCGGTGGCGCTGAATTATGGCGGGCAGGCCGAAATCGCGCGGGCCGCGGCGAAGGCGGCGGCAATGGGCACGGTCGCGGTGGACAGCATCGCTGCACATCTCGACACCGCTGATCTGCCGCCGCTCGATCTGCTGATCCGCACCAGCGGCGAAGTGCGTCTGTCGAATTTCCTGCTGTGGCAATCGGCCTATGCCGAAATGCTGTTTGTGGATACGCTGTGGCCCGATTTCGAGCCCGCGCATCTGGCGCAGGCACTGGATGATTTTGCCCTGAGGGAGCGACGCTATGGGGGACGCTGAAACACCGCGCGCTGCGGCGTCGGATCTGCCGGTGCGGTTGGCATCCGCGATCGTCATACTGGTTATTGCGGGCGGGGCGCTGTGGCTGAGCGGCTGGGTCTGGACCGGGTTCGTCGCGCTTTTGGCGCTGGGCGTGCTGTGGGAATGGAACCGGCTGGTCGGCCGTTTTGGCGCGTCGGCGCTGGCCGAGACGCTGTGGTTCTTTGCCGGAGTGGTCTATATCGGCGGGGCTGGCCTTGCGATGATGGCGCTGCGCAACGGGCCGACCTTTGTTCCGGTGGATGGGCAAAGCTTTGGCTACGCCCCGTTCGAGGTGCTGGCGGGCTATATCCTGCCGATTGTTGCGGTCGATGTCGGGGCCTATTTTGCGGGCCGCACAATTGGCGGGCCGAAAATTGCGCCGCCCATCAGCCCGTCCAAGACCTGGGCCGGGCTGGGCGGCGGTATGATGGCGGCGGCATTGGTGGCGGTTGCGATTGAACTCACCGATTTCGGCCCGGCGGCAGGCGCGCCCGGCTATGATGCGCTCAGCATCGGCTTTGCGGTGCTCGCCGGAGCGCTGATCGCAGTGCTGGCGCAGTCGGGCGATTTCTTTGAAAGCTGGATGAAACGGCGCGCAGGGGTGAAGGATTCGGGCGCGCTGATCCCCGGTCACGGCGGGCTGTTCGATCGGCTCGATGGCTTTCTTGCGGTGTTCTTTGTGCTGTTTGCGATTGCCACAATGCCTGCCTTGCTGGGATGATGGCGGCATGACGCGTGCCCTTACCCTGCTTGGCGCTACCGGATCAATCGGGGCTTCGACCCTCGATCTGGTGCGGCGCGACCGTGATGCGTGGCAGGTGGAGGCGCTGAGCGCGCATGCGAGCGCGGTCGAACTGGCTGCACTGGCGCTTGAATTTGGTGCAAAAATCGCCGTGGTGAGTGACGAATCCTGCCTACCCGCATTGCGCGAGGCGCTGGCGGGCAGCGGGATTGAGGCCGCTGGCGGGCGTCAGGCGCTGTGCGAGATTGCCGCGCGCCCGGTCGATATGACCGTGGCTGCGATTGTCGGCTGCGCAGGTCTCGCCCCGGTAATGGCCGCAATCGAACGTGGCGGCACCATCGCGCTCGCCAACAAGGAAGCACTGGTTTCAGCGGGCGAAATGATGATGCAGGCAGTCGCCCGCCACGGCGCGACCCTGCTGCCGACCGATAGCGAGCACAACGCGATTTTTCAGTGCCTCAGCGGTAATCGCCTGTCCGATGTCGCCAGAATCACCCTGACCGCCAGCGGCGGCCCGCTGCGGACATGGAGCGCCGAGCGGCTGGCCGCAGCCACCCCGGCCGAAGCGGTGGCGCATCCCAACTGGTCAATGGGTGCCAAGATCAGCGTCGATTCCGCCACCATGATGAACAAGGGGCTGGAATATATCGAGGCTTACCACCTGTTCCCGGTTGGGCTCGACCGGCTTGGTATCGTGGTTCACCCGCAAAGCGTGATCCATTCGATGGTCGAGTTTCGTGACCGGTCGACGCTTGCGCAGCTTGGCCCGCCGGATATGCGCGTGCCGATTGCGTCCTGCCTTGCCTGGCCGCAGCGGATGGATACGCCGCTTGCCCCGCTTGATCTGACTGCGATTGGCGAGTTGACGTTTTTCCCGCCCGATGAAACCCGCTTTCCCGCGACACGGCTGGCACGTGAGGCCATCCGCGCGGGCGGATCGGCCCCGGCGATCCTCAATGCCGCGAACGAGGTGGCGGTGGCCGCTTTCCTTTCCGGTCAGATCGGGTTCACCCGCATTGCCGCAGTGGTGGAAGAAACCTTGCAGCGCAGCAATGATGCGCCGCGACCGGCCACGCTTGATGAAGTTCTTTCCGTAGATCAATCCGCGCGGCGGCAAGCGCGCGCTTTGCTGGAGACTAACGCCCTTGTTTGATGCACCCCCGTTCTGGATGTATGCGGCCGGCTTTCTGCTGCTGCTTGGCCCGCTTGTCACCGTGCATGAACTTGGCCACCTGCTGGTCGGGCGGCTGTTCGGCGTCAGGGCCGATGCGTTCTCCGTCGGCTTCGGCAAGGAAATCGCCGGGTTCACTGACAGGCAGGGCACCCGCTGGAAACTCTCCGCCCTGCCGCTGGGCGGCTATGTGCAGTTCAGGGGCGATATGAACCCGGCGAGCGTGCCCGATCCCGATGCGCCGTGGGAAGAAGGCAGCTTTCAACACGCCGCCTTGTGGAAACGCGCGCTGATCGTGGCTGCCGGGCCGGTCACAAACCTGTTGGTGGCGGTCGCGATCTTCGCCGCGTTTTTCGCCATTCTCGGCAAGCCGACGATCACCGGAGACGAGGATTCGCGCACCATCGGCAGGTTTACCGAGGCAAGCGCGGCAAAAGCTGCGGGGCTTCAGGTTGGCGATACGGTGGTTGCGATTGATGGCCGTGCGATTGCCGATTTCAGCGAGCTGCGCACCGCCGTCGCCTTGCATCCGGGCAAGCGCATGGTGTTTACAGTCCAGCGCGCGGACGAACAGATCGACCTTGCGCTCACAACGGATCGGGTGGTGGAGACCGACGGCTTCGGCAATCAAAGCGCAATTGGCCAGATTGGCGTTGCCGCTGCGGGCGGGGCCTATGCGCTTGAAGAGGTCGGCCTGCTTGAGGCAATTCCACTGGCGGTAAGGCAATGCTGGGATCTGATGGGCATGATGATCACCGGCATCCAGCAGATCATCATGGGCGACCGATCGGTTGACGAGCTTGGCGGGCCGCTCAAGATCGCCAAATACTCAGGCGAACAGATGAGCCTTGGCGCTGTTGCCTTCATCAATTTCGCTGCGCTGATCTCGCTTAATTTGGCATTCATCAACTTCTTGCCAATCCCCGCGCTCGATGGCGGACATCTGATGTTCTATCTGGCCGAGGCAATTCGCCGCAAGCCGGTCGGGCCGCAGGCGACCGAATGGGCCTATCGCACTGGCATTGCGCTGGTGCTGGTGTTGATGGTGGTGGTGACGGTGAATGATCTGTTCTCGCTCCCCATCTTCGGGTCTTGATGCAGGTTCGGCGCGTGCCGGCGGGTTTGCCGGGGAAAGCGCCCTGGCCCGCGCGCAATCCGCGCCGGTGCGGCTTGATTGCGCTGGGCACATCGGGCAGAGGCGGGGGCCAGATTTTCAGGGTGCGGCACACAAACGCACTATAGGTCACTTGCAAGAGTGCATGTTGAGGGTCGCAAGGGTGTGACGCCGATACGGCACGGACGGTTGGAACGGGATTTTAGCTGCATGAACGCAATGAGCGAGGCGGGCGTTATGCCGGTCAATGGCAATCTGGCGCATTCGCCGCCGCAGGGTGCGCGACTTTTCGCGCTGCTGTGCTGTGGTTCGATGCTGGCCGGTGTGCCGGTGGCCGCGTTTGCGCAGCAACAGGACGCCGCATCAG
>JBGSKN010000126.1:0-4951 GCA_041741215.1 Erythrobacter sp.
TAATCCTCGGCGGTTTTGAGCAGCGCCAGCGTGTCCTTGGGGAAGCACGATCCGCCGTAACCCGGCCCGGCGTGGAGGAATTTCGATCCGATGCGGTTGTCCATCCCGATCCCGCGCGACACATCCTGCACATTCGCGCCAACCTTTTCACACAGATCGGCCATTTCGTTGATGAAGGTGATCTTGGTCGCAAGAAAGGCGTTGGCGGCGTATTTGATCAGTTCGCTGGTGCGGCGCGAAGTGAACAGGATCGGCGATTCGTTGAGATAGAGCGGACGATAGACTTCGCGCATCACCTCGCGCCCGAAATCGTCCTCTGCCCCGATCACGATCCGGTCGGGCCGCTTGAAATCGCCGATCGCCGCGCCTTCGCGCAGGAATTCGGGGTTTGAAACAACCGAAATGCGGTGTCTGGTTCCGGTGTCGCGGATGATCCGTTCCACCTCGTCACCGGTGCCCACCGGAACGGTCGACTTGGTGACGATCACCGCGTCACCCGCCAGATTTTCACCAACTTCGCGCGCGACTTCGTAGACGAAGGTGAGGTCGGCATGGCCATCGCCGCGGCGGCTGGGGGTGCCAACCGCGATGAAGATTGCATCCGCGCCGCTTATCCCGTCGGCAAGGCTGGTGGTGAAGGACAGGCGCCCCCCCTTCACATTGGTTTCGACCAGCGCTTCAAGCCCCGGCTCGTAAATCGGCATGACCCCGGCGTGCAGCCGGTCGATCTTGGCCTGATCCTTGTCGATGCAGACCACGTCATGTCCGAAATCGGCAAAACACGCCCCCGATACGAGCCCGACATAGCCCGATCCCACCATCGCAATTTTCATGAATAGCTGCCTTTAACGCGAAATCCGAACCCGTCCCGCCTTACGGTTCACCAGTCTAGCCTGCCCGTTCGCCGTGGAAGATGTCAACCGCCCCATTGCTGGCACAGGCCTGCATAACCCGGCGCTGATCACCTTCGAGCACCAGCGCTGTAAGCACACCCGAACGAAATGCGCCAGTATCAATGCCGATGCGATTGCCGCAGTCCATCACATGTTCGAAAATCGTGTGGCCATGCACCACGACCTTTTCCAGCGGGCTTTGGTGATTGAGAAAGCGGTCGCGGATCCACAGCAGATCGCTGTGTTTCTGGTCATCCAGCGGACGGCCCGGATCAATCCCGGCATGGACGAACACATAATCGCCCGCGATGATCATCAGTTCAAACCCGGCGAGGTAATCGCGAACCGCCTGCGGAACCAATGCGGGCAGGCGTTCGAACAGCTGTTCAACCGAAAGCGTGGCATATTGCCTGTTCGACAGGCCGAAGCTCAGGATTGTCTCGCGCCCGCCATGCTTCACGAAATGGCGCAGCGCTTCGGGCTGTTTGAAGGCGGCAAGGAACATTTCTTCGTGATTGCCCATCAGCACCCGGACATGGCGCTGCTGCTGCCAGGCCTGTGTGCGCGCGATCACGCCTGCGCTGTCAGGCCCGCGATCAACCAGATCACCCAGCAACACGACGCGGGTATCGGCTTCGGCGCAGCTTGCCTCATCGTCCTCGATGGCGGCGATCAATGCATCATACAGGTCTAGCCGGCCGTGGATGTCTCCGATGACATAATAGCGCGTGCCAGCAGGCACCATCGGCAGTCGCTGCTTTGCCGGAGGGCGGAAATAGTCGCGCAATCGCTTAAACATGACAAAGGCGATGTTCCGGTTGAGAAAGGTCAAAAGGCTGAGGGGCAGGGCGTGCCGCTCTGGCGCTGGCGTGCAGCCTGCCTCTCCATACCGATGCCGACGCTGGGGTGCAACAAACCTGCCGCCCTCGCGCGATCAGCGGTGCGAAACCGCCGGTCAAAACCCGTCAATCGAGCGCAAAGCTGACGGTCGTGACCACCCGCACCTTTTTGTAAGGGCTGTCGGACATGCCCCAGCCCCCCGCATCGCCATCGCGCGCCTCGATGGTGAAATAGCCCTGGGTCGCGTCGCTGATCTTGCCGACGCCGGAGCCGGAATCCTCGGCGAATTGCTGGGCCGATGCGCGCGCATCCCTGGTTGCCTCGGCCACCATGTCGGGTTTGATGTCGTTCAATTTGGTGAAGGTGTAGGACATGCCCGATCCCTCCTCCAGAAACACCCCGCGCCCGACCAGATCGAACTGGCGGGCGACCGCTTTTTGCGCGCGGGCAATATCTTCGGTGCGCAAGGCAAGCCGTTGCCGCACGGTAAAGGTGGTCACGCCTTCGTTGGTGAAGCTGGAAACATTGGCCCCGGTTGGCTGGAGCGCGTCGGCGGGAAAGCCCAGATCCTTGAAGAATGCCTCGATTGCCTGCGTATCGCGCCGCACCTTGGTCTGCGCTTCGGACAGGTTGGTCGAGGAATCGGAGTAGGAGATCGTCCAGGTTGCAAGGTCGGCGGTGACATCGCGTTCCGCCAGCCCGCGCACGGTGACGGCGCGCTCGGCATCCTTGGCGCGCAGCAACCCGTCGCCCAGCAGATAACCGCCCGCGATCATGCCGATGGCGGCGATCCCGGCGGTGCCGAACCAGCGCAGCGCCGCTGGATCACGCCAGCCGCTGCCTGCCGCAATCGCCGGTTGCACATTATCGCTGCTCATCGCATTGTTCCCCTCAAGAGTGTTGATGCGACGAACTGTGCATTAGCTGCGATGAACGGTGATTGAATAAGAGTCCTTGTGTTCCGCATCGCATGCGCGATGCGAAATCCTCGCTCTCACGCCCTTCGGGCGCGTCGCTGCGGGCGGGCGGTCGCTCTTGCGGTCGCTGAAGCGACCGAAGTTGCTTTAATGCGAAAGGTAATCAGATGGTTAAGTATCTCCACTCGATGATCCGCGTGACCGATCCGGTCGCGACGGTCGATTTCTTCAAGCTGATCGGGCTGGAAGAAGTGCGCCGGTTCGATGTCGAGGCGGGGCGGTTCACGCTGATCTTCCTTGCCGCACCGGGTCAGGAAGGCATCGCCGAGGTCGAACTGACCCATAACTGGCCGCCCGAAGATGGCAGCCCCGGCGAATCCTATAATGGTGGCCGCAATTTCGGGCATCTCGCCTACCGGGTCGAGAACATCTACGAGACCTGCCAACGCCTCTCCGATGCCGGGCACATCATCCACCGCCCGCCGCGCGATGGGCATATGGCCTTCGTCAAATCGCCCGACGGGATTTCGGTCGAATTGTTGCAGGAAGGCCATCTGGAACCGGCCGAACCCTGGCTCAGCATGGCCAACACCGGCAGCTGGTAAGCCGGCGGCAGTTGACGCCGCGCCGGCAGGTAACGCGGTTTAAACCATTAAAATAATTAGCCCTGTTGCGCGGCAGGAAAAGTCAATATAGTCAGGTTACTTAATTGGAGAAGGGGGTCGCCTTGTCCATCTTGGAACTTGATGGGTGGCAGTGGATTGCACTGCTGCAACACGAATTGCTGCTGTTCGCCGGGGTGTTCTTCCTGATTGGCGCGCTTGATGATCTCGCGCTCGATGCCGTGTGGCTCTGGTTGAAAGCGACCGGGCAGGCGGTGACGCCGCGACGTTCGCGCAGGCCTCTGCAAAATCGCAGCCTGCATGGCCATGCGGCGGTGCTGATCCCTGCATGGCAGGAAGCCGCGGTGATCGGGGCAACCATCCGCCACATCCTCGATAGCTGGCCGCAGCCCGACCTGCGCCTCTATGTCGGGTGCTATCGCAATGACCCGGCAACGCTTGTGGCTGCGGTGGCGGCGGCGCAGGGCGATGTGCGGCTGCGGCTGGTGATCCACGACCGCGACGGCCCCAGCACCAAAGCCGATTGCCTCAACCGCCTTTACCAAGCGCTCTCGCTCGACGAAGTTCGCACCAGCCAGCGTTTTGCCAGCGTAGTGTTCCACGATGCCGAGGATCTGGTCGATCCAGCCGCGCTTGGCCTGCTGGATGAAACCATCGCTGGCGGGGCTGATTTCGTGCAACTGCCGGTCGAACCGCTGGTGCAGCATCGTGGCGGCTGGTTCGCGCGCCACATCTCCGGCCATTATTGCGAGGAGTTTGCCGAGGCGCATGGCAAGGCGATGGTGGTGCGCGATGTGCTTGGCACCAGCCTGCCGGGGGCGGGCGTGGGCTGCGCGGCATCGCGCCGGGCGCTCGCTCAATTGGCTGAACGACATACCGACGGGATGCCCTTTGCCAGCGATTCGCTGACCGAGGATTACGAACTTGGCCTTGCGATCGGGACAGCGGGCGGGCGCTGCCGGTTCGTGCGGGTGCGCGGCGATGATGGCACGCTGATCGCCACCCGCGCGTTTTTCCCCGACCGGTTTGAAAGCGTGGTGCGCCAGAAATGCCGCTGGGTGCTGGGCATTGCCCTGCAGGGCTGGGACAGGGTCGGATGGTCTGGCGGGCCGGTCGAACGCTGGATGCGCACCCGCGACCGGCGCGGGCCGCTTACCGCACTGGTGATGCTGGCGGGCTATGCGCTGGTGGTGCTGACCGGGGTGATGGGGGTGGCGGTTGCGGCTGGATTGACCCGGCCGGTGGTGCTCACGCCGCTGCTCGAAGGCCTTCTGATCGCCAATGTGCTGGCATTTGCGTGGCGCGTGGGGCTGCGATTTGCCTTCACCGCGCGCGAATATGGATGGCGTGAAGGGCTGCTGGCAGTGCTGCGCCTGCCGCTTGCCAATGTCGTCGCCATCATCGCCGGGCGGCGAGCGGTCTTTGCCTATGCGGCCACGCTGGGCGGGCGCGCGGCGGTGTGGGACAAGACCGATCACGAAATCCACCCTGTGCAACTGGGCCTTGCGGGAAGCGCGCGATGAAGGCGGGACTGGCTGACAGCGGCAGGCCGCGCGGCGGGCCGTTGCTGATGCTCGCCTTGCTGATGACCGCCTGGACGGGGGCGCGGGCCTTGTGGTGGGAGAGCCCGTTTGGAGCGATTGACGAAACGCCCGGCCTGCCGGTTATGACCGAGATC
>JBGSKN010000127.1:0-2776 GCA_041741215.1 Erythrobacter sp.
CGCGACCATGCCCGAGCCGTTCCTGACCGGGAACAAGGGCCGTCACGGCCAGCGCCTGCCTGCGGGCAACGAAGGCGCGGGCACGGTGATCGCCACCGGTGACAGCGACATGGCCAAGGCGCTGATGGGCGCGCGCGTCGCCTGCGTGCCGGGCAATGCCTTCAGCCAATACGCCGTCGCCGATGCGATGATGTGCATTCCCTTGGGCGATCATTCGAGTGAGACCGGCGCGTCGAGCTTCGTGAACCCGATGACCGCGCTGGGCTTTGTCGAGACCGCCAAGATGGAAGGCCACTCGGCGATCATCCACCTCGCCGCCGCGTCGAACCTCGGCCAGATGCTCAATCGCATCTGCGTCGAAGACGGGATGAAGCTGGTCAACATCGTGCGCAAGCCGGAACATGTCGCCATGCTGAAGGCGCAGGGCGCGACCTATGTGGTCGATAGCTCTGCCCCCACCTATATGGCCGACCTGCGCGCCGCGATTGCCGAGACCGGCGCGTTCCTCGGCTTCGATCCGATTGGCGGCGGGCAGGCGTCTGACGGCGTGCTGAAAGCGATGGAACAGGTCGCCGCAAGCCAGATGGGCGAGTTTTCGCGCTATGGATCGAACCAGCAGAAAAAGATGTACATCTACGGCCGGCTCGACCTCGCGCCGACGATCCTGACGCCGTCCTACGGGTTGCAGTGGAGCATCGCTGGCTGGCTGCTGACCCCGTTCCTCCAGCGCGCGGGCATGGAGACCGTGGTGCGGATGCGCGGGCGGGTGCAGGCGGAACTCACCACCACCTTCGCCTCGCATTACAAGGCCAAGGTGACGCTGGAAGGGATGCTGGAGAAGCCCGCGATCACCGACTACCGCCAGATGAAGACCGGCGAGAAATATCTGGTCACCCCTTGGGGCTGATGCCAGGCTGTGCCCCATCCTCTTGCGCCGCGCGCGCATTGAGGATGGGGAGCAGCGTGCTGAGCAAATCCCGCGCCAATCTATTTCGCCCTGCCAAGTTCAGATGGCAATCGTCGCGGTACAATTCAGGGCCATAGTCGCTCATGCGCGGACCGAGATGGACCCGGTCTCCGGGAAGGCTGGTAAACTCTGAAAGTTTGCGTTCGATGGCCGGTCCGTTGCCGATCCAGCCATCACAGACGGTGTTGAGCGGAATGACCCAGTCGAGTGCCGCCTTGCCAGAAACCGCGCTTTCAATTCCCGCAATCACCTTTTTCTGGTCAGCAAGATAGCGGTCGGGATCCATTCCGGTGCTCGCATCGGTCGTCCCCTGGATCCAGATCGCGATATCGGGCTCCAGGCCAAGCGCATTGGCCTCGCCGATCCTGTTCGTGAGGCGGGCGAGATATCCCGAGCGATGATCGATGAAGTCACCGATCTGCGATCCACCCACCGCACCGTTGATGAACACCACCGGCCTGCCAGTTTCTCGCTCCAGCAGGTCCCCCAGCTTGGGCCACACCGCAATCGCATTGCTGGTCGCGCCGAGGACAGGGCTCTCAAGTGCGTAACAGCGCTCGCCGAAAACCTGCGCATTGCGCGCATTGCCGATCACATCCAAAATCGGGCCGAGCGAATTGGCCGCATTCGACTGGCCGCCGGTGACGATCACGATCGGGTCGCTGGCCGGATCGGGGCACGCCACGCGGGCATGGACGGCAGCATCCTCGTAAAAGTGGGTTTTCCAGTTCTTGGGGAGGCCGGACGCTACACGAAACTCGCGCCTGAGATCGCTCGGCGTAGTGTCCGCGAGCCACAGACCCGCCGCCAGCACGATTGCAGCGCAAACCACGGCAACGAAGCCATACCCGATCCTTCGGGTGATTGGGCGCCATTCCTGCCCGCTCATGGCTGATCGAACGCCGCCTGAATTCTCGCCGCGTCGGTAATTCCGTTGGCGATCAGCACCATCAGCAGCATCCGCGCCTTGGCCGGGCCGAGCGCCCTTGCCGCCACCAGCCCAAGCGCGTCGTCGTCCACCTCGACATTGCGATCAACGATGCCTTCATCGACGCGGGTGGAACGCACCACCGGAACGCCTGAAGCGGCCGCCTCGGCCAGCGCGGCCAACACGCACGCGGGCGCGTTGCCCTGTCCCATTCCGGCGAGCACCACGCCCTTGCATCCGATGCCGAGCAGCGCCTTGACCGGCTGTTCGTCCATCCCTGCGCCTGCGGTAAGGATCGCGACGCGCGGCAACGCGTCGGGCCAGCCATAACGCGCGGCATCACCTACTCGGTGCGGCGGGCCGAACCAGTCTAGCCCTGACGGGGTGACGCGGGCGATGGCCCCTCGCGGAAAGCTTTTAAAGGCGTCTATGCTCGATGTCGCCGCCTTGCGGGCATCGCGCGCCGCCAGCACCGCATCGCCCATCACCAGCATCACGCCGCGCCCTGCCGCTTGCCCGTCGCTCGCCACCTTCACCGCATTGGCGAAGTTGCGCATCCCGTCCGCGCCCACCGCGTCGGCCGGGCGCATCGCGCCAACCAGCACGACCGGCTTGGTCGTCGGGAGGGTCAGATCGAGCAGGAAGCCGGTCTCCTCCGCCGTATCCGTTCCGTGGGTGATGATGATGCCGCCCACCGCCGGATCGGCCATCGCGCCCATGCAGGCCGCATGGAGCGCGCGCCACTCGGCAAAGCCGATATCCTGCGAGCCGATCCGCGCGATCTCCTGCCCGGTCAGCTCCGCCGCAAGGCCGAGCGCGGCCAGATCGCCGATCAGCGCATCAAGCGCGAGGCCGCCGGGGCGATAGGCCGCCCCGGTGCC
>JBGSKN010000128.1:0-4544 GCA_041741215.1 Erythrobacter sp.
CGTCAGCCGGGATTGGCGTGATCGGATCAGCCATGAGCCATTGCCTCCTTAACCGCCTTGGCAGCGGCAGGCTTCGTCACCGAAACGCCTGCGAGCCGCCGGACGATGTCCCGCGCAGCCTCAACCGCAACATCCTCGATCTCGGCGAGCGCATTGTTGCGCGCTTCCGCGATCTCGGCTTCGGCCTTGGCCAGCTTGGTATCGAGCCGTTTCTGCGCGGCGGCGAGTTTCTTTTCCGCCTTGGCCGCCGCGTCAGCCTTGGCCTTCGCGACCAAAGCCTGCGCCGCAGCCCGGTTGTCACCTTCGCGCTTGCGCCACGCAGCTTCCTCGTCATCCGCCCTGGCGCGCGCAGCCTCGGCAACGGCCAGATCAGCAGCGATCTGGCTGTCACGGTCGGCAACCGTGCTCATGACCCTGGGAACCATCCCGCGGCCAACAACGAAAAAGGTCAGGCCAAAGAACACCAGCAACCAGAATATCTGGCTGGCATATGTATCCGCTAGCTGGGCTATCTGGGGCATTAGGTTACGTCCCGGAACAAAAACGCTAAGTCAGGCGGGCCGATCCGGTCACGAACCGGCCCGAAGTTGCCGGATGATCAGGCGACAAAAATCAGGATCATCGCCACCACGAAGGCGAGCAGGCCGAGCAGTTCGGTCACCGCAAAGCCGACGAACAGGCGGCCCTGCTGGCCGTCTGCCGCGCCCGGATTGCGGAGCGCGCTCGACAGGAAGCTCCCCCAGATATTGCCCACGCCGATAGCGGCGAGGCCGGTCCCGATAGCAGCGAGACCCGCACCGATGAGCTTTGCAGCTTCCGTATCCATATTCTTGATTCCTTTCGGTTTTTAATTCGTAAGCGTTGAGGGATTAATGCAGATTTTCCGCATCATTTATGTAGAAAACGGTGAGCAGCGCGAAAACATAGGCCTGGATGCCCGAAACCAGGATTTCCAGCGCGCAGATGCCGATCATCAGCAGGAAACTGGGCAAACCAACCACCCCGCCCCACAGCGCGCCGGCATTGGTGCCGTCTATCACAAAGCTGGACAATACTTCGAGCAGCACATGGCCCGCCATCATCGCCACAAACAGTCGCAGCGCGAGGCTGAAGGGGCGCAGGATGAACGAAAACAATTCGATCACGAAAATCAGCGGCACCATCGGCAGCGGCGTGCCGTGCGGCACGAACAGCCCGAAAAAGTGCAGCCCGTGCTTCCAGAAACCGACCACCAGAACAATCGTGATGGTGATCAGCGCGAGCACGCCGGTGACGGTGAAATGGCTGGTGAAGGTGAAGGGATGCAGCCCGACCACGCCCAGCGGCAGCAGGCCGAGGATATTGGCGAACAGGATGAACATGAACAGCGAGAAGACATAGGGAACATATTTGCGCCCGGCATCACCGATATTGGCCTGAAGCATGTCGTCGATGAAACTGGTGAAAAACTCGACCGCCATCTGCCAGCGCCCCGGCACCAGCTGACGCCGCATCCCGCCAAGGACAAAGCCGAACAGCATGATCGTGGTGACCAGCATCCACGCCGCACTATTGGTGAAGGAAATGTCGAATCCGGCCAGTTCCAGTTCAGCCAATGGCTTGATGGTAAACTGATACATCGGATCAACTTTGGCCGGTTCGGCTGCCACAGCGGCTGACACTTCGGTTAGGTCCCTAAATTGTTGAACATCCGGCCCGCCGGTTCAATCCTCTTGCGGAGGATCGACGGGGCGGATGTTCGCCATCCGAAAAATATTCCTGAAGGCCACGATTATTCCGATGAACAATCCGGTCAACAGACCCCAGGGCAGGGTTCCGGCAAAGTGGTCGAAGACCCAGCCAAAAACCAGACCGCCGAGAATCCCTCCGAGAAGATCCGAAAGCACCCGGCTACCGCTGCGATAATTCGCGTCGGGAGCGGACACCTGCGGGCGGTTGCGTTCATCTTCACGCTCGCGTGCGGCCTTGAGCCGCGCTTCGAGCGCATCGATCCGCGCATCCTCCTGGATAGGTTCTCGGGCGGGTTTCTCATCGCTCATGCCAGCCTCCGTAAGGGAAAGACCAAGGCACGCGCAACAAGGTGCCCGCCGAGGGCGCCGTCCCCTTAGAAGGGGGGTGCAATAGTGTCAACACGGGGTGTTTTTGTTTGCGGCAAACAGGAACCCCAACCGATTACGGACACCGCGCGTCGCGGATCGGGGCAGCATCGCTGCGGGTTTGCCAGCTACCATCGGGGGCGCGGTATTTTTCGCCCGGCACGGTGCGCGCCACCGCCTGGCATCCCGCCGTCAACGCATAGGCTTCAAGCGTCGCTTTGTTTTCCTTTGCCTTTTCGGTGTAGACAGCGCGCCGTTTGATATTGATATCATTCACCATATCCTGCAACGCCGGATCGGCTGCACCAACAATCCCAAGGTATCCGTCCGCCTGTTCGCCAACCTTGCCAGCCGCGCGCGCGGCGGCATAGGCCGGATCGCGCTGCGCCAGCGCCGGGCCGGTTGCAAGGCCAAGCACCGCCAGCGCAGCGATTCCGGCAAGAGCTGAATTGCGCATCATCATTTCTCCTCGTCGCGGCGCCTTCCGGTTCAGAAGATGTCCGCGTTCTCGTCAATCGTATTGGCTGCGTCCTGCGCCAGCCGGTAAATAACTTCCTGCCGGATGTTGATGTTGAGCTCGATCACGATCGCTTCGTCAGGGGCGGCGATATTGATGCAGCCGCCCAGCCCCGCCGAAAGGATCGCAGCCCCGGCCATCATCGCCCGGCGTGAACGTCCTGTGCCTTGCCGCGCCATGCCCGTCTGCCCTCCCCGTTTCGCGTCCAGGGATGTGGCAGCGCGCGCGGCTGCGGTCAATTCGATGTGGATCATGGCTGGTCTTCGCTTTCAGGAGGTTGAACGGGTTTGCCGGCTGGCGTTAAACCGGGGCTGGCGGGCACGAAGCGGCCATCTTCGACCTTGAGCAGCCCGCGATCGACCGGATTGCCGAGGAAATCGACATCCCACAGCGATCGCACCATCGTTGCCAGTTCGTAGAAGTTTTCCGACCGGACATTGACCTTGAACCGGATCGGCAGCTTTGCCAGTCGGCGGGTGACAAAATTCTGGCTGGTGCCCGCACCCTGCCGCACCCCGTCGAAATCGAAATTGGTGATGATTTCGCCCGACAGACTGCCATCAAGGCCAACGCGCATCTGGCGGTAATCCATCGAGCGCAGCGCCGAAAACGCGTAATTGCCCATCGCGCCAAGGTCTTCGTAGGTCAGTTCGCCAATATAGGCGACATTGCCCCCGCCAGCCCGGCTGACCAGCACCCCGCCTTCGATCCGGCCATTGCCATCGGTATCGAACACGATCGGCACCGTGCCATCAAACGTGCCGGTCGCGCCCAGATTGGTGAGTTCCATCTGCGCGACAAAACTTGCCGCATCCAGACCGATAATCTCGAACACATAGCGGCGTTCTTCGGGCTTGCTGAAATCCATCGCCAGCGGGTGCATCCGCAATTCGCCGCCCATGAACGGGAAGCGCGCGTCTTCGAGGCTGAGCAGCGTGCCATCGCGCACTTCGAACTGCACCCTTCCGTCCAGCACCTCAATCCCCGGATTGATCGCGGCAATGCGCACCTGCTGATCGGGCGCGGTGGTGAGGTTGAGCAGGTCGGTGAAGCGCACCTCGCCCGCAAGCCCGCGCACCGGGCCGAATGCCGCGGCGAAATCGAGACGATCGCTGGTGAAGGTGCCAGTGCTGGTGATATCATCGCCGTTCCAGTCGATCTGGCCCGCACCGCTGACGGTTCCGTCGGCAAACGCAATCACACCCTTGGCGAGGTCTGAAAGATCTTCGGGCTGGAGACGGTTGTCGAACACGATGCCGGGAACCGACACAAGCGCGGTGCCGCGCGCTGTGTCCAGCCGGTGGGTGATCGCAACCATGGTGACGGATTTGCCCGACGCGAGGTGGAGCAGGCGCGCATCGGCTGTGATTTCCGTGCCATCGAACGCGAGGCTTGCCCCGCGTGCAATCAGCGGTTTGAAGCGCGGCTCGGCCCCGGCTGGCCGGTCGGTCAGGGTAAACGCGCCCTCCCCCACCCGCAGCACGCCATCGGCAAATGACCAGCGTCCGCTGAGCGCGCCAAGATCGAGCGGGACGACATCCATCTGCGCCGCGCCGCCCGCAAAATCGCCGCTGATGTCGCCTGCAAAACTGCCGGTCAGGGTGGCGGCGGACAGGCGCACTTGGCCGCCGGTCTCGCCAATCCGCGCGGCCAGCCCCTCAACCGCGAACGGCGCTGGGTAACGCAGCATCACCGCATCGGCGGTCAGATTTGCGCTTCTGTCGCCAATCGATCCGGCAAGGCTGACCGGCCCGGCGCGCGCCGCCAGTGTCAGGGAATTATCATAGGCAAGCAGCGGCTTGCCCGCTTCGGGGCAGAGCGTGATCGCCTGCGCGTTCAACGCCAGCCCGGACAGCGCCAGCGCAGCAAACCGCAGCGGTGTGCAGCGCGTTCCCACCGCAAACCCGCCGGAGCGCGACCAGACACCTTCT
>JBGSKN010000129.1:0-1768 GCA_041741215.1 Erythrobacter sp.
GGGGAAGCCGGGGCGAAAAACGCCGGGCTGCTGGCCGCCGCAATCCTCGCGCTGTCGGACGAGAGCCTGTCCGAACGCCTGCAGGATTGGCGCGCCGCCAAAAGCGCCGCCGTGGCCGAAGCGCCGGCCGAGGAACCTGAACGCTGATGCTTTTGCCCGGTTCCACCATCGGGATACTCGGCGGCGGCCAGTTGGGCCGGATGCTGGCGTTTGCCGCCTTGCAACTGGGCTACCGGGTGATCGGCTATGCCCCCGAAGGCGATAATGTTGCGGCCGATGCGTGTTCGGATTTCGTCACCGCTGATTGGGACGACCGTGAGGCGCTGGCCGGTTTCGCCGCGCGCTGCAATGTTGTGTCGTGGGAGTTTGAAAACGTCCCGCTCGCCGCCGTTGCCGCCATCCCCCCGCCATTGCTCGCCTGCCCGCCGCGCGCGCTGGAAATTGCGCAGGACCGGCTTGCTGAAAAAGCCTTCGTCGCTGAGCTTGGCGGCACCCCGGCGCCCTATGCCAGGGTTGAAAGCGAAGCGGACTTCGCCGCCGCGATCACCGCCGTGGGCACCCCCGGCATCCTCAAGACCGCGCGCGATGGCTATGATGGCAAGGGCCAATGGCGGGCGGGATCGGCATTGGAGGCAAGCGGAATGCGCTCCCCCGGTGTCCCGTGCATCTACGAAGGCCTCGTCACTTACGAGACCGAATTCTCGGTGATCCTGGTGCGCGCGCAGGACGGCACGATCCGGTTCTGGGATTCGACCGCCAACCTGCACAAGGGCGGCATGCTGACACGCTCGATCCTCCCCGCTGGCGCGCTGGTCGAAGCACAGGTGCCCGGCGCGCGCGAACTCGCCGCGCGCACCGCTGCCGCGCTGGATTATGTCGGGGTGCTGACGCTGGAGTTCTTTGCCACGCGAAACGGCCCGATCTTCAACGAAATGGCTCCGCGGGTGCACAATTCGGGGCACTGGACGATCGAAGGCGCGGCCACCAGCCAGTTTGAAAACCACATCCGCGCGATCTGCGGCCTGCCGCTGGGCGGCACCGTAACCCGCTTTGCCGCGATTGAAATGCACAATATCGTCGGTGAAGATGCGCTGAGCGCCCATGCGATCCTGTCCGAACCGGGCGAACCGCACCTGCATCTTTATGGCAAGCGCGAGGCGCGCGAAGGGCGCAAGATGGGCCATGTCACCCGTGTGAGCCACGCGATCAAATGACCCCCGAAATCGTCCTGATCTATGCCCGCGCCGCCAATGGTGCGATTGGCCATCACGGCGCCCTGCCGTGGCGCCTGCCTGCCGATCTGAAACGTTTCAAGGCGCTGACCACCGGAAAACCGATGGTGATGGGCCGCAAGACCTTTGAAAGCCTGCCCGGGCTGCTGCCCGGTCGTCGCCATATCGTGCTGTCGCGCGGCGATGGCTTTGCTGCGGCTGGCGCAGAACTGGCCGGATCGGTCGATCAGGCGCTGACGCTGGCGGCCCAGGGTAATGACAGCGGCGAGATTGCGATCATCGGCGGGGCGGCGGTCTATGACCTGTTCATGCCGATCGCCCAAAGGATCGAACTCACGCAAATCCACGCCGATTACCCCGGCGATACCTTCATGGCCGAACCGGGGCGCGGATGGGTGCTGACCGCGCGCGAGGATCACGCAGCAAACGGCGCGCAGCCCGCGTTCTCGTTCCTGACCTTCCGGCGCGCGGGCAAGGGCAGCGCCGCCTGATGCGCTGGCTCGATCACCGTGACCCTGTGCCCGATGCCCTGCGCG
>JBGSKN010000130.1:0-2655 GCA_041741215.1 Erythrobacter sp.
CCCACCCCCAACCCCTCCCCACGGGGAGGGGAGTCTTCAGCGCCTGCCGGTTTACACCACCCGCCCGGACACCATCTTTGGCGCGAGTTTTGTCGCGGTGGCCGCCGATCACCCGATTGCGCAGAGCCTTGCGCATGACCCCGAAGTCGCCGCCTTCATCGAGGCGTGCAAGCGCGGCGGGACCAAGGCGGCAGAGGTCGAAACGGCGGAAAAACTGGGTTATCTGACCTCGCTGACGGCGAAGCACCCCTTCACCGGCGAACCGCTGCCCCTGTTCATCGCCAACTTCGTGCTGATGGAATATGGCACCGGCGCGGTGATGGGCGTGCCGGGGCATGACCAGCGCGATTTCGAATTCGCGACCAAATACGGACTGCCGATTACCCGCGTGGTCGCCAGCGATCCGGCCAAGGCCGATGCACCATTTGCCGGTGAGGCCGAGGCGGGGGACGGGGTCATCGTGAACAGCGGTTTCCTCAATGGCATGAGCGTCGAAGATGCCAAGCAGGCGGTGATTTCCCGCGCCGAGGCGGGCGGCTGGGGCGAAGGGCGCACCGTGTGGCGGCTGCGCGACTGGGGCGTTTCGCGCCAACGTTACTGGGGGACGCCGATCCCCTTCATCCATTGTGAGGCTTGCGGGGGTGGTGCCGGTGCCCAAGGCGCAATTGCCGGTGGTGCTGCCAGACGATGTCAGCTTCGACATCCCCGGCAATCCGCTGGAACGCCATCCGACATGGAAGCATGTCGATTGCCCAAAGTGCGGCAAAGCGGCGCGGCGCGAGACCGATACGCTCGATACTTTCGTCGATAGCTCGTGGTATTTCCTGCGCTTTGCCAGCCAGCCAGCGGATCGTCCGTTCGACCCGGAAGAAGTCTCCAAATGGCTGCCGGTGCAGCACTATATCGGCGGGGTCGAACACGCGATCCTGCACCTGCTCTACGCCCGGTTCTGGACGCGCGCGCTCGCGCACATGGGGCAGATTGCGGTCGAGGAGCCGTTCGCGGCGCTGTTCACGCAAGGGATGGTGACGCACGAGACCTATTCGAAACGCGTCCCGAACCCTAATTCCGTTCGTCCTGAGCTTGTCGAAGGACCGTCCTTATCTTCAACCCCCGCTGAAGGGGAAAGCGGCCCTTCGACAAGCTCAGGACGAACGGAAGTGGTGCAATTCCTCGACCCGTCCGAAATTCGCAGGGAAGGCGATAAGGCGTTCGAGGTCGCCACCGGCGAACCAGTTCAAATCGGCCGCGTCATCAAGATGTCGAAGTCGAAGAAGAACGTCGTCGACCCCGATGCGATCATCGCCCGCCACGGGGCGGATGCGGTGCGGTGGTTCATGCTGTCGGACAGCCCGCCCGAACGCGACCTGCCGTGGTCGGATGCCGGGATCGAAGGCTGCGCGCGGTTTGTCCAGCGGTTGTGGCGCCTGTTCTCGGCCTATGACGCGGGCGCGGCGGGCGAGGACAGAAACCTCGACCGCAAGACCCACCAGACCATCGCCGCCATCGCCGCCGATATCGAAGCGCTGGGCTTCAACAAGGCGGTGGCGCGGATTTACGAGTTGACCGGGGCGACCGAAAAAGCCGCGCCCTCGGCCAGCCGATCAGCCGCGATCCGCGCGCTCGTCCACCTCGCCGCGCCGATGATGCCGCACCTCGCCGAAGAAGCTTGGTCGAACATGGGCGGAGCAGGCCTGATCGCCGATGCTGCGTGGCCTACTGTCGATCCGGCGCTGCTGGTCGACGACGAAGTCACCATCGCGGTGCAAGTCCTTGGCAAAGTGCGCGACACAATCACCGTTCCCAAGGGTAACTCTCAAGAGGCCAATGTCGCTATTGCTATGACAAGCGCCAACGTGGCGCTACATATCGGCGACAAGGAACCGCGACGAATAATCTATGTGGCTGATAGGTTGATCAACATTGTGATCTAGCCAAAAATTTTCGTCACCCTGAACTTGTTTCAGGGTCCATCGCGCAGCAGTTTGCTGCGGCTTCAGGAGGCACAAGGGATGCTGAAACACGTTCAGCATGACGATATGAGGAAGGTGCTGCCCATGCGATCATTCCTTGTTTGCCTGGCGGCACTGGCCCTTTCCGCCTGCGGACTGTCACCGATGTATGCGGGCGGCGGGTCTTCGGCGGCGGCGCAGGGGATTGCCGCGGTTGAAGTGCCCGCGATTGACGGGCGCGGCGGCTGGCTGGTCAGAAACGCGCTTCAGGCCCGGCTTGGCGCGGCCGGGCATACGACGCCTGCCTATCGGCTCGACGTGCGGCTTGATGATGCGCTTGAAGCCTTGGGCGTGCTCAATGATGACACGATCAGCCGCGAACGCCGGATCCTGCGCGCGCGCTATCAGCTGATTGATCTGGCCACAAACACGGTGCTGCTTGATGCGACCGCCGGATCGGATGCCGGGATCGATGTGATGTCGAGCGAATATGCCACGATTGCCGCCGAGCAGAAGGCGCTGGAAAATCTTGCGGTCGAAATTGCCGACCGGATGGCGACGCAGGTGGCCGTAACGCTGCGCAATCGCGCCGCTGCGAGCCAGTGAAGGCAACCCAGAAAGATTTCGCCCGCGGCCTGCCGCCCGGCGCGCAGGCGGCGCGGATGTTCTTTTTCTGCGGCCCGGATGAGGCCGGGGCGAGCGC
>JBGSKN010000131.1:0-4609 GCA_041741215.1 Erythrobacter sp.
CCCGCGTGCTGGCGCGCATCTATGCGCCACTGCTTGCGCCCAGCCTTGCGGGGGCGGCGGCGCTGGTGTTCATCGATACCTTGCGCGAACTGCCCGCCACGCTGATCCTGCGGCCCTTCAACCTCGAAACGCTGGCGACACGCACTTACCGCCTCGCCAGCGATGAACGGCTGGTCGAAGCCGCGATTCCGGCGTTGATCCTGCTGGCGGCAGGCCTGCTTCCGGTGCTGGTGCTGAACCGTCTGGCGCGGGGCCGATCGGCAGAAAGCTGACAAAACGGCCCGGCGGGCCTGTCACACGGGCCTGTCACACGGGCCTGTCACAGGGGCCTGCTGGCCGCTTACCGATCGACCGGGATGAACCGCACCGCCACCCCGCCCGACGATGCCAGCCTTACCGCAAAATCCTCGCCGCCGGTCACGATCCTGTCCTCGATCACGATGGCATAGGGGTTGGTGTCCCAATCCGCATCGGCCCCATCGCGGTAGATCTGTGCGCGGTATTGCCTTCCCGTTTCGAGGAAGCTCAGCGCGATGGACAGGTCGCGCGCGTCCTCATTCGTGACCGCGCCGAGGAACCATTCCTTCGATTTGCGACCCTGCCGCGCGATGGCGACATATTCGCCCACTTCGCCCGCCAGCGCGATGCTTTGCTCCCAATCCGCCTCGACATCCTTGATGAACTGGAAGGCATCCATCCGCGCCGCGTAATTTTCGGGCAGGTCAGCCGCCATCTGCAAGGGCGAATAGAGCACCACATACAGCGCCAGCTGCTTCGCCAGCGTGGTTTGCGGGCGGTTTGACGGGTCGCCGCGCGGGAGATCGGGGCGCACCGGGGGGCGTTCATTCGGGCGCAGGTCAAAAATGCCGGGGGTGAAATCCATCGGCCCCGCCAGCATCCGGGTAAACGCCAGCATCGCCTCGTGGCTTGGCGGGTTGGGCGGCGAACCCCAGGCGTTGAACTCCATCCCGCGCGCGCCTTCGCGGGTCATCCAGTTGGGATAGGTCCGGCGCAGGCCCGTATCCTTGACCGGTTCGTGCGCGTTGATCGCGATTTGCCGCTTGGCCGCCGCCTCGACCACGCGCAGATGATGGCCGACCATGAACTGGCTGTCGTGCCATTCGTACCGGCGCAGCCCATCATCATCCACCCGCACCACATCGCCCGCATCCGCGACATAGCCGGTCTTGACCGCGCGCACCCCGGCTGACTGCATCAGGTCAAACGCGGCCTCCATCTGGCTTTCGTAATTGGTGATATTGGCCGATGTTTCGTGGTGCCCGATCAGCCGCACGCCCTTTGATTGCGCATAGCGGCCCAGCTCGGCGAGGTCATAATCGGGCATCGGTTCGGTGAAGCGGAACAGATCGCCATTGTTGAACCAGTCACCATCCCAGCCGATGTTCCAGCCTTCAACCAGCACACCGGAAAACCCATGTTCGGCGGCGAAATCGATATAGCGTCTGGTCTCTTGCGTGGTCGCGCCGTGGATGGCGTCGCGCCCCCAGCTGCGTTCCTTGATATGCATTGCCCACCAGATGCCGACATATTTGCCCGGCTCAACCCACGAGACATCGCCCAGCTTGTTGGGTTCATTGAGGTTGAGGATGATGTCCGAATTGATCAGGCCCACCGCATCGCGCGCAACCTGAATGGTGCGCCACGGCGATTTGAACGGCGCGCGGGTCTTGACCTTGGGCCCGCCCGACCAGTTGCGTAAACGAGCTTCGAAAGTGCCTGCGCGCAGCGCGCCGAGCGACATCGCCGAATAATCGACCAAGGCGGCTTCGTGGATGGCAAAGTGAATGCCCGCCGGGTTGCGAAACGTGGCCGGCGTGTGCGCGTCGTCAACCTGGCCCGCCGTGCCGGTGCGGGTGACGTATTCATAGCGGTTGAACTCGTCGCTTGGCGTGTACCACATGGTGGTCTGCTCACCCACGCCGAACTGGGTCAGTTCTTCGACAATGGCGATATCGCCTTGCAGCGCCGCCTGCTCGGCCAGCTCGTATCGAAAGCCGATCCCGCTATCAAAGGCGCGAAACCGCACGGTAATCTGCCGCGCCGGGCCGGTGGTCGCGGCAAAGGTCACGGCCAGTTCATTGTGCCAATCGCGCACCAGCCGCCGTTCGCCCCACGGCTGCTGCCAGGTCGTATCCTTCGCCGCACGCACCGAATCGGTGATCGCAAGATCGCGTTCAAACCCGTGGTGATCGGCAAACAGCATCCCCAGCCGCGACGGCGCGATCACCCCCTCGCCTTCATAACCGACCGCATAGGTGGCAAGCCCCGCATCATCGCTGATGGTGACGATGATCCTTCCATCGGGCGAGGCCAGCGTCAGCGTTTCGGCGTGCAGCGGCGCGCCCATGCCAAGCACCAGCGCAGCCAGTTTCGTCCATATCCGCATCGTGTCCTGCCTCATCTGGTTTCGCTGAAAATCCGGTAGCCCCACGGCGCGAGGTTGAGCGTTTCGTTGCCTGCAAACTCCGCCGCTTCGCCGCTTAGTGCATCGACATAGCGGCCATGATGGCGCGCGTGATCGAACCGCACCGCGTGCGCGCGGGGGCTCAGATTGAATACCGCGAACACCCGTTCGCCCGGCTGACCGCGCGTGAAGGCAAAGGTGTCTTCGGTCGCATCGCTAGGCACTTCGACCATGCCCGCGCCGAACCGCCCGTTGTGCAGAACGCGCGCCTGCGTTTTGATCGCGATCAGCTGGCGCAGCAGGCGATCATGCCGCCCTGGCCCCCAGCGGATCGGGTCTTTTTCGAAGAAGGCAAGCTGGCGATCCAGATCGGCCTCCTGCCCGTTGTAAATCAGCGGCAAGCCGCTCCCCACAAACGACAATGCAATCGCGGCTTCATAAGCGGGGCCGTAGATGTCAGCGGCTACGCCGTCCCACGAATTCTGGTCGTGGTTATCGGTATAGGTCATGCGCATCGCCGCGTGCGGCCATGTTTCGGACTGTTCGGCGTAATAGCTGCGGATCGCGCCCGCCCCGCTGCCGTCTGCGGCAACGCGCTGCATCGCTTCCTTCCACTTCCACGCGTAACTCGCGTCAAACGCGCTTGCGTGCAGATCGCGGTGCTGCGCTTCGGCGAGCATGAAGACCGGCTTGATCTTGTCCAGCTCAGCCCGCGCGGTTTCCCAGAAATCCAGGGGGACATATCCGGCGACATCGGCGCGGTAGCCGTCGATCCCGAAGTCCCTCACCCAGTAGACCAGACTTTCGGTCATGTATTGGCGCAGGCCCGGCTGGCTGTAATCGAAGTCCGCCACATCCGACCAGTCGGTGCCGACCGGCGACATCAGCGCGCCTTCGGGGCTGCGGGTGTACCATTCGGGGTGGCTTGCGGTGAGCGGGTTATCGTAGGCCGAATGGTTGGCAACCCAGTCGAGGATCACCCTCAGCCCCAGCCGGTGGGCTTCATCGACAAAGGCACGAAACTCCGCCTCGCTGCCAAATTCGGGATTGACCGCGCGGTAATCGCGCACCGCATAGGGGCTGCCGAGTGAGCCTTTGCGGTTCGCCGCGCCGATGGGGTGGATTGGCATCAGCCAGATGATATCCACGCCCATGTCGGCCAGCCGCGGCAGGTGCGCCTGCGCTGCGGCAAAGGTGCCCTCTGCGGTGAATTGGCGGGTGTTGAGCTGATACAATACCGCATCACGCGTCCACTCGGCATTGTCGACCTGGGCGAGTGGTTGCGGGGTGTAATCGGGCTGCGCCAGCGCAGGAGCGGCGATGAGCGCGGCGGCCAGAAGGGCGGATTTCAGGCCTATCATGCCGCCTCCACCCGCACCGCCGGTTGCGGCGCGGCCCCTTCACCATCGGTGACGAACAGCGTCGCAATTGCCGCCAGCACAAAACTGACCGCCGCGATCACCATCGCGTAGATCGGCTGTCCGCCAAACAGGTTGGTGACGAGGAAACCCAGCACCGTTGCCGCGAGCAATTGCGGCACCACGATGAAGATGTTGAACACCCCCATGTAAATGCCCATCTTTTGCGCCGGAACGCTGCCCGCCAGAATCGCATAGGGCAGCGACACGATCGACGCCCAGGCGATCCCCACCCCGATCTGCGACACCCACAACAGCGCCGGATCGCGGATCAGCAGCATCGCGGAAAAGCCCGCCGCGCCCAGAGCCAGATTGATCGCGTGGAGCCGCCGCCGGTCAATCCGGGCCGCAACCAGCACGAAACCGAGCGCTGCGGCAGCGGCCAGCCCGTTTCGTACCGATCCCATCAGGCTCCACCAGTCGGCCCCGTCCTGATAGGCGCGGGTCGCGGTATCGGTCGCGCCGAAATAATATTCGGTCACCGCCGGGGTGCCGTAAATCCACATCGCGAACATCGCGAACCAGCTGAAAAACTGCACCACCGCAAGCTGGCGCATGGTGCGCGGCATGGCGAACAGATCGTTCACCACCTCCATGAACCCGCCGCCATCGCGCCCGCTGCCGCGCAGCTGTGCGGCGACAAGCTGCACCGCACCAAAACCGGCGATCAGCACCGCGAGCACATAAAGTTCCTTCGCCACCGCGATCTCGCCAAGCATCGCCGGGCGGCTGTCCGACCGGCCCAGCGCCACCAGCGCGGCGACGA
>JBGSKN010000132.1:0-2680 GCA_041741215.1 Erythrobacter sp.
CGCGTCTTGTCCGTGCGCGGCTTATCCATGACTGTCCGACCATCTGTCGAGGTGATCGAACTGCCCGGTGCCGATTGCCCGATCGTGATTGTCGATGGGTTTGCAGCGGCGCCTGAACGGTGGCGCGATCAGGCCGTAGGCGACGGTTATGATTATCGCGGCGATTTTTATCCGGGACAAAGAAAGCCGGTCGACCCAGCCTATTTCGGGGACATCGGGCAGCGTCTGGGCCTGATCATGCGGTCGGTTTTCGGTTGTGAAAAATCGCTGCGGGTCGACCGGGCGCTCTATTCACTTGTCAGCACCGCGCCGGATCAACTGTCCCTCGCGCAGCGTATCCCGCATATCGATGATGTGGCACCGGGCAGCTATGCCATGGTCCATTACCTGGCGCACGCCCCGTTCGGCGGCACGGCCTTTTATCGCCACCTGAGCACTGGTTTCGCGCAGATTGCAGCCGAACGGCACCGCGAATATCTGGCCGCCCTTGAAGCCGATCTCGCCGCCCAAGGCCACCCCGCACCCGGCTATATTGCCGGCGACACGCCCGCCTTCGCGCAGATCGGCAAGGTCGAGTTTGTCTATAACCGGGCCGTGATCTATCCCGGCAACCTGGTGCATTGTTCGATCGTGCCGACAGCGGTGAACCATCCCGGCGATCCCCTGACCGGCCGCCTGACCATCGCGGGGTTCTTTCACGCTGATTAATACCAAAGCTCGATGAGCTTGACTCATCGACCTTTGGTTAAGCCCGTGCGGCGCCTGAGCATTTCCAGCGCGGGGATAGCGTTAGCATCTTAGCGCGCTGGTATAAGCCCTGTCCCTCGCCAAGCTTTCGCGGCTTGCCATGCTTGATGCGATGGATGTCACCCATCGGTTGAGCTTAAATCGAGAAACTAGACGAAAAAAGAATGACGGCGAGCAAGGGCCAAGTCATCCCACCGCCCGCCATCCCGGCGCAGGCCGGGACCTGGGCTGCGAGGCGCAAGCGTCAGCGGAAGAAGGCCGGGCTCCCGATCACGCCAGCGGTGACGGGAAACCATCAACAGTGCAGCTATGGATCTTTCAGGATTTTAGTCGCTTGGTCTGGAAATTTTTCAACCAGGAACCTCAGCAATTCCAACTGATCATCACCGCGCGCTTTCCGGATTTGGGCTTTCAGCTTGATGGTGCTTGGCCGATCAGGAGTAATGTTTGACGCGCCCTCATTGCAGACAGAGCAAACCGCACGAAGGTTGCTCGGATCATCGGTACCGCCCATCGATTTGTCGATGATATGGCCGATGTGAAGCCGGGTTTTGCGCGATAAGTCGAATGGATGAGGTTCACCGGCACCCGCCCCCCACATCTGACAAGTGAAGCCGTTTCGATCCAAAACGATTGAACGGGTTTCTTTTGAAATACCCCTTTCGAAGGCAGGTTCGGGCTTTGCAGTTAGCAAGAGATATTGGCCGGGCCTCAAATCAGACCGGTCATTGTGGGTCAAAATCTGGTAGCCTTCTTCGTTCCGTAATTCACGGATGCGTCTGGCCCATTCGCTGATCCCACCCGACGCGACACGCAGTTGCTCGCTGTCCAGAACGTTCCCAAGGTTGGACAGGAAAAAATCCCTCAAAAGGTCTCTTGCGCCCATTATGCAGCCTTCACAGAAAAGCACTTGCGAACAGAAAGTGCTAACTTGATATTTCGCGCCACCGCACGAGCCACTGGCGGCGGGAAGGCATTGCCGACCTGACGATAGGCCGTGGTTTTGCGGCCGTGGAATTGCCAATCAGCTGGAAAGCCTTGCAAGCGCGCCACCATCGCCACCGTCAGGCGCGGCATTCCGCAGAAACCTGAATCTGGGGCAGTCTCGGCAATTGTGCGCCCTTCGACACCAAGTGCGGCCCATGCTCTGCGCGCACGGGTTGGGCCAAGGTCTGGGCCGCCGTGCTTTTTTGACCCGCCAACGATTGTTGGCGCAATATCGTTGGCCCCCATTGCCCATCGGGGTGCGCCGGGCCAGCCATTGGCTGCCATCATGTCCTTCAAGACTTCGCCAACCGTGAGCGGGTTGTGGGGCAGGACTTCGGGCCATTCGAAACCGTCGATGTATTCTTGCTTAAGCGCCACAATCACCACCCGGGGCCGCAATTGCGGGACACCAAAATCACTGGCGTTGAGCAAGCGCCAGTCGACGACATAGCCAAGCTTCTTGAATTCGCCTTTCAGGTGCAAACGATATTCTTCGAACACCGGCGACAAAAAGCCGCGCACGTTTTCGATCATCACCGCCTTGGGTTTGATCTCGTCGATAAGGCGAAGGGCAGCCGGGAACAGGTTGCGCTCGTCCAAGTCACCGAGCTGCTTGCCTGCCACGGAAAAAGGTGGGCAGGGGAGGCCGCCGGCCATCAGGTCGACGCCCTTGAAGGGGTGTCCATCAAACCCGTTCATATCGGCGCAGCGCACATCCCACGCCGGACGGTTGAGGCGCAAGGTCTTGCAGTAATCAGCCTCAATCTCGACCAACGCGGCGTGGCCATAGCCCGCCTGCTCAAGGCCTAGAGCCTGACCGCCGGCACCTGCACAAAATTCGATGGACTGCATGCGATACTCCCCTTTCCTGTATCGCTATGTTCTTAATTCGTTCCGGTCAAGCGAGTGGCTCCAGATTGGAGCCACTCGATCAAACATAGAAGAA
>JBGSKN010000133.1:0-5198 GCA_041741215.1 Erythrobacter sp.
AACCGCCTCCAGCGGGATCAGCGTTGCGGTGGTGGGGGCAGTGGCAGCCGTTGTCATTGCGCCGATAGCTTCAGCACCCGCGCGCCCTTGCCGTCCTCTGCCACCCACAGCGCGCCGTCTGGCCCCTGCGCCAGTGACCGCAGCCGCCGGTCAAATTCGTAGCGGGCGGTTTCGCGCGCGCTGTCACCTTCAATGGCGACCTCGACCAAAGCCTGCGAACCAAGTCCGGCAATCAGCGCGCGGCCCTGCCAAACGTCAAACATCGCGCCGTTATAGATCAGCATATCGCCCGGTGCGATCACCGGTGTCCAGCTCAGCGCGGGCAGGGCAAAGCCATCATCACCGCTGTGATCGGGGATCGCGCCGCCGTTGTAATGTTCGCCATAGGAACGGACCGGCCAGCCATAATTGGCACCGCGCTGAACCAGATTGAGTTCGTCCCCGCCTGCCGGGCCGTTCTCGACTTCCCACAAGCGGCCCTGCGCATCCCAGTCCATCCCCAAAATGTTGCGGTGACCATATGACCAGATTTCCGCCGTTACGCCGCCCTGATCCGCCATCGGATTGCCTGCCGCAGGCGTGCCGTCAAGATTGAGCCGGACGATCGTGCCGAGCGTGTTCGAGGTATCCTGCGCAGGCTGCATTTTCTGGCGATCACCGCTGGCGATATACAGGTGCTGGCCATCGGGCGAGATGCTGATGCGGTGCGAATAATGCCCGCGCCCGGTGACTTTGGGGGCCTGCCTCCAGATCACGCTGAGGCCTTCGATGGCGCAAGTCTCAATCGCGGGGCATACCAGCGTGCCTTTGCCCACGGCTGCGCCGCGCGTGTCATCCGCGCCGCCCTCGGCCCAGCTGAGATAGATTGTGCGGCGACCGAGAACGTCAGAGGCTTCGGCGGGAAGGAAGGCGATGTCGCCCAATCCGCCCTGTCCGCCATAGGCCACTTCGGGAACGCCGCTGACAGTGCCGATGGCCCCGGTGGCTGTATCGACAAACTTCACGCTGCCGGCCTTTTCGGTGACGAACAGAACCGCGGTTCCCGGCGCAAAGGCGATGGCCCAGGGTTCGTCAAACGTCGCCGCTTCGCTGATGACAAATGGCGTCTGCGCCGCCTGCACATCAGCGGTTTCCCCGGTTTCGGCATTGGCACAGCTTGCCAGCATCAGCGCGGGCAGGGAAAGTGCGGCGGTCAGAGGGAAAGAACGGGTCATGTCAGGGGTCACTCCGGGTTTCACGGTTACAGGCGATGGCCTTGTCATCGGGGTTGACGAGGCCGGGCGCGGGCCGTTGGCCGGGCCGGTGGTGGCCGCGGCGGTTGTGCTTGGGGTGGAGATACCCATTGGGCTGGATGATTCCAAGCGGCTTTCGGCAAAGCGCCGCGCCGTGCTGGAAACCGCGATCCGCGCCAGTTGCGGCTGGGCGGTGGCGGTGGTGGAGCCTGACGAGATTGACCGGCTCAATATCTTCATCGCCACAATGGAAGCGATGACCCGCGCCGTGGCAAGCCTGACCGCCGCGATTCCCGCGCCGGTGCGCGAAGTGCTGATCGATGGCAACATGACCCCCGCCGGGCGCTGCGCCGGATGGGGCTGGCCCGCGCGCGCCATCGTCGGCGGGGACGGGATCGAACCGGCGATTTCGGCCGCGTCGATCATCGCCAAGGAATGGCGCGACCGGCTGATGGTGGAGGCGGCGCGATCACACCCGCATTACGGATGGGAGCGCAACAAGGGTTATGGCACTGCGGAACACATCGCGGCGCTGCGGCAGCACGGTGCCACGACGCTGCACCGCCGCAGCTTTGCACCGGTTGCGCAGCTGCCGCTGATCTGATCGGAAATCTGCATGGTTGATGGCGCAGCAGGTGAGTCCTGCGGGCCACACCGCTGCATATCGAGTCCGCAGGCGGTGCGGGGACTCAACATCTTGTGCCGGTCTTGCTTCGTTCTTGCGCCTGACCGCCGGGTTTACGCGACCTTAACCATAAGCGGCGCAAAATTAGGCGCTTGACGCGGACTCCTCAAAGACTCATGCCTGTGGATAAGTTACAAGCAGGGTTTAGCGGGGCTGCCAAAGTGAGCGTGATAGAAAAGACGAAGTTGCAGGTTAAAAACGCTGTAAAGGCGCCAAAAACTGCGCCTGCGATTGATCTGCCTCTGGGCCGCATCCTGCCGGGTGACTGCATCCAGGCTATGCGCTCACTCCCCGCCAACAGCGTCGATCTGGTGTTTGCTGATCCGCCCTATAACTTGCAGCTTGGCGGCGATCTCAACCGGCCCGACGGCAGCCATGTCGATGCCGTCACCGATCACTGGGATCAGTTCGACAGCTTCCGCGCCTATGACACCTTCACCCGCGAATGGCTGACCGAGGCGCGCCGGGTGCTCAAGCCCGATGGCGGCTTGTGGGTGATCGGCAGCTATCACAACATCTTCCGCGTCGGCGCGATCCTGCAGGATCTGGGGTTCTGGATCCTCAACGACATCGTCTGGCGCAAGGCCAATCCGATGCCCAATTTCCGCGGCACCCGCTTCACCAATGCGCATGAAACGCTGATCTGGGCGAGCATGGGGGAAAAGGCGCGATATCAGTTCAATTACCGCACGATGAAGACGTTGAACGATGAATTGCAGATGCGGTCGGACTGGGTGATGCCGATCTGCGGGGGCGGCGAAAGGCTCAAGGAAGGCGGGAAAAAAGCCCACCCGACGCAAAAGCCCGAAGCGTTGCTCTATCGCGTGCTGCTGGCCACGACTGAACGGGGCGACGTGGTGCTCGATCCGTTCTTTGGCACCGGCACCACCGGCGCTGTGGCAAAGCGGCTGGGGCGCGAATGGATCGGCTGCGAGCGTGAGGATTTCTACCGCGAAGTCGCGACAAAGCGCATCGCCAGGGAACTGCCGCTTGATGAAAGCGCGCTCACCACGATGCAATCCGCCCGCACCGCGCCCAAGGTGGCGTTCGGCGCGGTGGTTGAAACCGGGCTGATTCCGCCGGGCACGCGGGTGTTCGATAAAAAACGCCGCTGGATCGCCACCGTGCGCGCCGATGGTTCGCTCGAATGTGATGGCAAGACCGGGTCGATCCACGGGCTGGGCAAGGAATTGCAAGGCGCACCAAGCTGCAATGGCTGGTCGTTCTGGCATTATGAAACGCCGGGCGCGTCTGGCGCGGATGTCCAGCCGGTTGACGCCGCGCGGCAGCTTTACCTGCTCGCCAACGAGGATTGATTTTTCGGTGAGTCCCCGCGCAGGCGGGGATCTGGTTCGGTTTGGCACCACAAGGCGGGAGCTAACGACTTGGTATGACTGACGCCGTCTATCTCCATCCGCTCACGCTCGTTTCCGGCCCGCAGGCGGCGGGGGGTGAGGCGGTGCGGCTGGGCGGCGGCATGGCCTATGCCCGCGAATTTGCGCTGGTTGTGCGGCGCGATGGTGTGGTGACTGACCGGATAATCTGCACCGCAGGCACGATCGAACACGCGCTGTCCCGCCTGCCTGATGCGGTGGCGGATGATGCCGCTGCGCAATGGGCGAACCTTGCAAAACCCCATGCGCCGCTCAAGCTGGGCGCGCGCACCGTCCGGCTGGATCAGCCGCAGGTGATGGGCATTCTCAACGTCACGCCTGACAGCTTCTCCGATGGCGGGCAGCATGATGATGCGCAGTCAGGCCGCGCCCGCGCCGCCGCGATGCTCGAAGCCGGTGCGGCGATTATCGACATCGGCGGTGAAAGCACCCGTCCCGGCGCCTCTGCCACTTTCGAGGATGAGGAGATCCGCAGGGTCGTCCCCGCAGTCGAATATTGCGCCGCAATGGGCGCTGCGATCAGCGTCGATACACGGCGCGCAGGGGTGATCGAAGCTGCGCTGGCGGCGGGCGCGCATATGGTCAATGATGTCTCGGCGCTGCGTTATGATCCGCGCAGCATCGAATGGGTTGCGGCGCACGGTTGCCCGGTGGTGCTGATGCATGCGCCGGGTGCGGGGGAGGATCTGCACGCGGGCGGGCCGTATGGCGATGTGGTTTGCGAGGTGTTCGATTTCCTCAAATCCGCGCGCGCGCGGGCCATCGCGGCGGGCATTGCTGATGATCGGATCATCCTCGATCCCGGCATCGGTTTTGGCAAGTCACTGGCGGATAATCTTGCGCTCATCAACGCTTTGCCGCTGTTCCACGCGCTCGGCAGCCCGGTCATGCTGGGGGCGAGCCGCAAGCGGATGATCGGCGCGCTGTCGGCCGAGGAAGATGCCGAACAACGGCTCGCCGGTTCGCTTGCGCTGGCGGTAAGGGCGATGGAGGCGGGCGTGCATATCCTGCGGGTGCATGACGTTGCCGAAACGGTGCAGGCGCGCAATGTCTGGCGCGGTCTGCGCGATGCGGCGCTGACCGATTTCAGCCAGATCGCGCCGGTCTGACACAACGATGTTCTGCAAATGTTTCACGTGAAACATTTTCGGCCTTGTTGGAATAGCGCAAAAAAGCGCAACAAGATCAGAGTGTAAAGCCGCCGTCTGAAACCATCACATGGCCGGTAATGTTGGAAGCAGCATCGCTGAGCAGGTAAAGGATGCTGTCGGCCATCTCCTCGGATGAGGCGAAGCGGCCCGATGGGGTGGTTTTCGCCATCGCCCTGATCGTCGCCTCGCGGCCAATCGCCGCGACCGAGGCGGCGAAATCATCGCCGCTTTCCCAGATCGCGGTGTCCACACCGCCGGGGGCTATCGCATTGACTCGTATGCCATTTCTGGCGTTTTCGGCGGCGGCGATGCGGGCCATATGGGCGACCGCTGCCTTGGACACGCCGTAGGGGCCGATGCCCGGCACGGGCTTGATCCCGGTGACAGAGGCGACCACCACCACGCTGCCTTGCTTGCCCGCCATCGCCCGCAATGAACTGGCCAAGGTCAGGAATGCGCCGTCCAGATTGACCGCCATCACCCGGCGCCATTCGGCCAGCGAAATCGACGCAATCGGGCCGCCCGAACCGATGCCTGCGTTGACCAAGGCATGGTCAAGACCGGTCAAGCGGGGGTCTAGATCGGCCCAAAGCGCCTCATCCGCGACGCTGCCGGTGATCCGGTGAACCTCGCACCCGGAGCCTTGGTGCAATTCGAGCGCATCCAGCCCCGCGCCATCAATATCGACCAGAAACAGCCGCGCCGACCCGCGCGCCGCGAGCGCCCGCGCACTGGC